>JAJYTX010000010.1 GCA_021792815.1 Pseudomonadota bacterium | reverse complement strand
GCCGATGACGCTCGCTGAGATTCTCGCCTCGCTGTTTCCCGACGGCCATGACGTCGACCTGACGGATGGCCTGCTGAGCGGCGGCGGCGTGCTCCCCGGACAGGGGTGGATCCATGTGCTCGGAATTTCCGCGGCAAAGCCGCTTGGGGTCGAGGATGCCTGCACACTGGCCGGGCGCGTCATCGACATCGTGCGGCGCGCCGACCGGCGCCCGCTGCTGCTGCTGGTCGATTCCGCGGCGCAACGCATGAGTCGCCGCGACGAACTCCTGGGCCTGTACGAGTATCTCGCGCATCTCGCCAAGACGCTGATCCTGGCCGGCACGAGCGGGCATCGCGTCGTGGCTCTGCTGTACGGAGGCAGCGCCGCCGGAGCGTTCATCGCGACTGCACTGGCCGCCGACACGCTGGTGGCGCTGCCGGACGCGCACCCGGAGGTGATGGACCTGCCCTCGATCGCCAGGGTCACCAAGCTGCCGATCGAGGTCCTGACGGAAAAGGCGCGTGCGACCCCGGTATTCGCGCCGGGCCTGGGCAATCTCGCGGAAACCGGGGCGGTCTTCGAGACCTGGGCGCCGGGCCGCTCATTGGCATCCCAGTTGCTCGCGCTGCTCGCCGAACCTGCTGCCGCCGATGCGCGCGATGTCCTCGGCGCGCGGCGCGGGGGGCGACCAAGGGCCGCGCGGATCGCCGCACGGGTGTGTGCAGCGGCGCAGCCCTGTGAGTGATGCATGGCCGCGCTGGGCGCGTCACTGGCGACTGCGGGTCAACCCGGCCGCCTGGTCCGCACTGTTGCTCGATCGGACGGAACTGGCCGACCAACCCTACGTAAAGCCATGGGCCGAACTCGGCTGGCCGATGATCGCCACCCGTGTCTCGCCCGACACGCCGCGCACGATGGTTTCCGTCGGTCTGTCTTTGCCGCCCGGTGCGGCCCGCCGGCGCCTCTCGCTGCTGCTGCCCGCGGACGCCATCGAACGCGCCGCACCGCCTCTGAAGCTCCTGGCGGCCGCGCCCAGCGCTCCTGCGGCCTGGACACGCTGCATCGAGGCGCTCATCGACGCGGCACCTGACGTGGCCGTGTTTGGCAGTCTGGCATTGCAGCAGGAAACCGGGCTCGCTTACCTGCGCCGGGATTCCGATCTCGATGTGCTGCTCACCCATCACGGACGGGAGCACAGCGAGCGGCTGCTGCGTGAGCTGGCGGAAATTGCCGCCACCGCGCCCATGCGGCTCGATGGGGAGCTGATTCGCGCCGACGGGACCGCGGCCCAGTGGCGCGAACTGCAGGGCGGGGCCGAGCAAGTGCTGGTGAAGAAACCGGACGGCGTCGCGCTGATGCGACGCGAGGATTTCCTCGCGTGAGCCTGCCGCTGCGCGCGGCCGAACCTCGATATGACGCGCTGGAACTCGCCGCGTCCGCCTCCGGCTGCCTGCATCTGGAGATCGACACCTACCCGAAACCCGGCCTGGTGAGCCACATCGACCGCGGTTCGCATCGCGACATGGATGCCTCGCTGCTGCACGCGAGCGCCGTCACGTTGCAGCCGTTTTTCGCGGAGCTCGCCCGCGCGGGCGCAGCCGGTGCCGCGATGTCACGCCTGCGCACCATAGGTCTGGCGGCCGAGCGAGCCATGCTGGCGGCCACGCGGGGCGTCAACACCTATCGGGGCGCTCTGTTCAGTCTCGGGCTGCTGGTTGCCGCGGCCGGATTCCGCTCGGCGCATCGCGTGTATCGCCCACTCGGGGAGATCGTCGCACGTCTCTGGGGACCGGCCATCCTGTCCGGTCCGGTGCAGCCGCGCAGTCACGGTTCGCAGGCCGCCCGCCGTTATGGCGCCAGAGGCGCCCGCCATCAGGCGGTGGCGGGATTTCCCATCCTCTACGACGTCGGACTGCCGCGCCTGCTGCAGGGACGACGTCTTGCGCCGCAGGACGACGAGGCCGCGCGCGTGCACTGCTGCTTTTCGCTGATTGCCGAGCTGCAGGACACGAACCTGCTGCACCGGGGCGGTCGCGCCGGACAGACCTTTGCGCACCGTCAGGCCAGGGGGTTTCTGGCCCAAGGGAGCATCGGACGCGCCACGTGGCGCAGGGATGCCGAAATCGTGCATGGCGCATTCATCGCCCGAAACCTCAGTCCCGGTGGTTCAGCCGATATGCTGGCCGCCTCGCTCTTCGCGCTGCAGCTGGGGGAGTCATGCTGGCTCTGATCTGCTCGGGACAGGGTCATCAGCATGCGGACATGTTCCGGCTGACCCGCTCGCAGTCGGCCGCCGAGCCCGTGTTTGCCATGGCTGCGCGCGTACTCGGCGCCGATCCGCGCGACTGGCTCGCGTCCACCGATCTCGACGGCATGAGACGCAACCGGGCGGCGCAGATCCTGTGTGTCACGACGGCACTCGCGACCCACCGGGTCATCCGCGACGTGGTGCCGCAACGCCTGCTCGTGCTCGGTTACAGCGTCGGCCAGCTGGCCGCATGGTCCATTGCCGGGATTCTGCAGTCCGACGCGGCGCTGTCGCTCACCGCGCGGCGCGCCGAACTGATGGACCAGCTCGGCGACGAACGCGATCGGATGGCAGTCGTACAAGGCCTGGCACGACAGTCGGTCGAGACGCTCGCGCATCGGCTCGGCGTGGAACTCGCCATCGTCAATCCAGGCGCCGTGTGCATCGTCGCCGGTCCGGCGGATGCTCTGGAAGGCTTTCGGGATGCGGCCCTGGCGGCTGGCGCCCGCCACTTTTCCTGGCTGCCGATTTTCGTGGCGTCGCACACTTCGCGGTTCGCGCCGGCAGTCCCGCTGCTGCGTGCAGCCATCGAAATCGCCCGCCCGGTGGCGCCCCGCCGCGGCATCACCCTGCTTGACGGCCTGAACGGCACGCTGCCGCGTACGCTCGAGGAGCATGTCGATACGTTGAGCCGGCAAATTGCCGCAACGATCGAATGGCCGCAGTGTCTCGAGGCCGCCCGCGAGCACGGCGCAACCGCCTTCCTCGAGCTCGGCCCGGGTCGGGCACTGGCCGACATGCTCACCCGCGTGTTTCCCGATGCGCCCATCAGAAGCGCCGAGGACTTTGCCGGCGCCGACGGCATCGTCCAGTGGGTGAACGAGGTCGTTTCAGCGCGCCGCTGAGCTGCGCGCGGCCGGGCGCAGCGCATCGGGCAACCGACCGATGACCGAGGCCCGTGCCTTCTCGTAGGCGTGCGCCATGCGCAGGCAGGCGAGCTCCTCACGGTTCCGGCCGATGATCTGAATCCCGGCCGGCAGACCCGCGGCGCTGAATCCCGCCGGCACCGCGAGCGACGGCAGTCCCGTCATGGTGATGAGCAGATTGCCCAGCATCCACTCGTGGTAAGTGCGCATCTCGCGCCCGGCCACCTGCCGCGGCCAATGCTCCTGCACCGGGAACGGGAAGGTCTGCGCCGCGGGCATCAGCAGGAAATCGTAGCGCTCGAACAGCCGTTCGATCCGCAGCGAGAAGGCCGTGCGGACTTCGGACGCGCGCATGATCCGGCTGCCGCTCAACCCGCGGGCGTTGTCCGCTTCCCACAGCGCCTGGGCACCCAGAAGCGGGCGGGCAGCCGGATCATCCGCGAGCGGCAGCAGCTTCGGCGCAAGCAGCCAGCTGCGCAACGTCAGCACCGCCTGCCATACCGGCTCGACGTCCATGGCCGGATGCGCCGCCTCGACGATGCAGCCCAGGTCCTCGAACACCGGGAGCGCGCTGGCGCAGACCTGCAGCACCGCAGGCTCGTGCGGCACCTGGCGGTTCCAGTCGCCCAGCCACGCAAGCCGCATGCCTTTGACGTCGGCGTCCAGCGGCCCGACATAACTGCGCGTATCGGTCTCGAGCGACAGCGGTGAACGGCGATCGAACCCGGCCTGCACCGACAACAGCAGCGCCAGATCCGCCACCGTGCGCGCCATCGGGCCGGTGACTCCCATGTTGGGGATCCACTGTTCGGCGCCTTCCTGCGGAACGCGACCGATGCTCGGGCGCAAGCCGAAGACGTTGTTCCAGGCCGCCGGATTGCGCAGGCTGCCGCCGAAGTCCGAGCCGTCGGCGACCGGAACCATTCTGAGCGCGAGCGCCACCGCCGCGCCGCCGCTGCTGCCGCCGGCGGACCGGGTCGGATCGTAGGCATTGGTCGTGGCGCCGTACACGGCGTTGTAGGTATGCGAGCCGAGACCGAACTCCGGAACGTTGCTCTTGCCTATCAGAATCGCGCCGGCTTTGCGCAGGCGTCCGACCATGATGCCTTCGGCCTGCGGCACATGATCACGCAACAGCAGCGAGCCCATCGTGGTGCGGATGCCGGCGACTTCGGCGAGGTCCTTGACGGCGAGCGGCAGCCCTCCCAGGGGACCCGGACGCACGCCGGCCGCGATCTGCTCGTCCTGGGCGCGGGCTTCGGCCAGCAGCACGTCGCGCTCGCGCAGGGCGACGATCGCGTTGGCGCGGGGATTGTGCTCCTCGATCTGACTCAGAAAGGCGCTGATGACCTCGACGCACGCGAACTCCCGGCGCGCGATCGACGCGGCGAGGTCGCGCGCCGGCAGGGCGACGATCGGATTCATCCGCTGTTCTCCCCGTGGACAGCCCGTGGCGACCGGCAAGCAGCGCTGCCCGGGCAGCGCAGCGTAGCGCAACGACGCTCCGCCGCCCAGAGCCGCTGCGCGCCGCCGGCCCTCATCAAGCGCTCTCAGGCGCGGGTGCGGCGGTCGCGCCGGAACAGGATCAGCGCCGCAATCAGTACCGCGGCATTGAGGCCATAGCCGAAGGTCGCCGTCAGCGCGATCGGCGCCCCGAGGCCTGCCTGGCTGCCGAAGACATGCGCGCTCGCGAGCGCGACCATCGTGGGCCCGAGACCGGCGCCGACGGCAACGTTGAGGAAGAAACTGACCGCCATCGCGAGCCCCCGCCGTTCCCCGGGCACCACATCGAGAATCGCCGAGAAGCCACAGGCGGTAAAGGTGCCCGACAGCAGAAAGTACGCGGGAACCGCGAGCATCACCCGATTCGCGCTCGCCCCGTCGATCATCCACGAGGTCGGCAGGATGAGCAGGCTCACGCCCAGGCACACGAGCAGCTTGCGGGGCCAGCCCCCGCCGCGACCGGCCCGGTCGGAAAGCCACCCGCCGAGGAGCACCCCGCCCCCGAAGCCGACCACGAGTCTCAGCCCGAGCGCGAGGCCGACAGAGGCGGCGTTCAGGTGAAAGCTGCGGATGAGCAGCGTCGGCGCCCAGGCGCCGACCGCATTGTCGACCAGGGAAGCGGCCGCCACCACCGCATACATCGGCACCACCGGTCCGCGCAGGATCGAGGCGATGCCGGGCCGGGCCGCCTGTGCCGCCCCCGCGATCGTCCGCGTGCCATGCCGGGCGGGCTCACGGACCAGGAACAGCGCCAGCGACCACACGAGCGCCGGCGCTCCGATGATGAGCAACACGAGGCGCCACGGCGCGAGCGTCCCGAGCGGGGTGGAGGCGAGCGTGCCCGCCTCGACCAGGTGCAGCGCCACGCCCCCGATCAGGATCGCCGCGCCCTGGCCGATCGCGATGCCGCTGAGGAAGGAACCCACCGCGAGCCCGCGTCGGCTCGGCGGGAAGTAGTCACTGATGAGCGAGATGGCGGCCGGCGACAACACGGACTCTCCGAGCCCGACGACGACCCGGGCCGCGAACAGCTGCGCGAAGCTGCCCGCGTACGCGCAGCTGACCGTTCCGATGCCCCAGATGAGGCTGCCGGCGAAAATCAGGTTGCGCCTCGAGACCCGGTCGGCGAGCCACCCGAAGGGGATGCCCGCCACTCCGTAGATCACCGCGAACGCCGAGCCGAGCAGCAGGCTCACCTGCAGGTCGCTGATGCCGAGGTCCCTGCGGATCGGGTCGACCAGCAGGCTCAACACCTGTCGGTCCGTATACGAGAGCACGGCGGTGGCGACCAGAATCGCCACCACCGCCCACGCATACGGCCGCGGCGGATAGCCGGCCTCCTCGCTCGCCGCGCCACGCGCGGCGTCACACCTCATGCCGCCGCCCGGCACCCCCATGTGGCGTCAGCCTCAGAAATGATAGCTGAGATCGACGCCGATCGTCCTCGGCTGGTTGACCGCGACACGATTGAGAATGGAGATGTTCGCCGAAAGCGCCGTGGTATTGCCGAGCAGTGCCTTGGTGTTCCCCAGGTTGTCGACAAACAGATACGCCGACCAGCGATTGCCCTCCACACCGCCGCGCAGGGTGACGATATCGTACGCCGGCAGGGTATTGCGGTAGAAGGTTATGTCCTGCATCGAGCCCACGTAGCTGTTGTTGATGCTCGTCATGACATCCAGGTTGGCGCCCACCGGAACCCGATAGGTGAGACTGCTGTTGGCCGTCACGCGCGGTACATCGAGCAGCCTCTGGCCGGCGACCACGTTCGCGGCCGCAATCGTCTGTGCGTTATAGGCATTGGTATAGCCGGCGTTCTGAGTGAACATGAGCCCCGGGAAGACGATCCAGTTCAGCTGGAACTCCGCGCCTTCCACGTGCGCCGTGCCGGCATTGGCCGTAAATGTGAAGCCGCAGGCGGGCGAAACCTCCTGCTGGACCCCTGTCCACTTCTCGTAATAGACGTCCCCCGAGACGCTGAGGCGGTTACCGAGCGCACGCTGCTTGGCGCCGAGCTCGTAATTCCAGACGCTGTCCGGACCGAATTGCTTCGGCGCGGCGGCCGCGCACGGCGGCACCGGGATCGGCGAATTCGGACCGCCCGGACGGAACCCCTTGGAAATCGTCCCGTAGACCGTCGTCGTTTCGTCGTGGACGTATGCCAGGGTGAAACTCGGTGTCACCCCGGAGTTCTGCGCAAGGCCGAACAGCGTCGATGTGGGGCCGCTCGCCGACACGCCGCTGACGCTGGTCTGTGAATCGCTGTGGTAGGTGTAGTAGCGCGCACCCAGCGTCGCCTGCAGGTGGCGCGGCAGCTTGTAGGTCGCCTGTCCGTACAGCGCATACTGGTCGAGGCCGAGCGCGCGATGATTGTCGGCGAGATTATTGGTGCCGAAGTTGGCATCGAAGCCCGTGGTCGAAACGGGATAATAGGAAAAGACATGATCGACGACGCCGTAGTGACTGTAGTAGGCGCCCGCAACCCAGTGCAGGCGGCCATTGCCACTGGATACGAGCCGCAGCTCCTCGCTGAACTGGTGCGTGCTCTCGTTTTCGCTGATCGAGGCCGCCCCCAGTCCATAGAACGTGGCGCCACCCTCGGTGACCGTCTGGGTGCTCGAGTACGGGAAGCTCGCCGGCGGGCCAAAGAAACCGCCGATGTAGAACTGCATCGCTTCGGAGATGTCCTGGGTCTGGTTCTGTGCCCGATCCCAGTAACCCGTCACCGACTTCACCTGGAACGACTCGAAATCGTACCGGGCCGACAGTGCAAACAGGTTGAACGTATCGGAGAACGGCTCCGCGACGTTGAACGGCTGATAGTGCGCCTCGTTGAGCGGCGGACTGTCGATCGTACTGGATCCGTCCTGCGATATGCGCTGGTGCATGACCAGCGCATCGATCGTCATTCTGTCCGTCGGCCGAAGCAGCAGCTCCGCGCGTCCGCCGCGCAGCAGCTCCGTGTTGGAATGATGGATGACCGTGCTGGGCGCCGCTTGCGCGACGTCACCGCGCGCCGTGCTGTTGGCGACCTCCGGCGGAAACGGATCGAGCACGATGCGGTCGATCCAGCCGTCGACTGTCTTCTCCGTGCCGACCAGCCTGAGAGCCGCGCGGCCGTCGCCGAGCGGCAGGTTCAGCATCGCATTCTCGGTGTGATTGAATCCGCCGCCGCTCGCGGTGTCCGAGAGGACGGCCTCGGCCGACCCAGAGAATTTTTTCGGATCGGGCGGGTTGGTCTCGAACCGGATCGTGCCGCCCATCGAGCCGGCGCCGTACAGCGTGCCCTGCGGGCCCCGCAGCACCTCGACGCGATTCAGATCGTACATGTTCGGATCGACGACGGTCTTGCCGTTCAACGCGAATGCGGCCGGAGTCAATATGACGCCATCGAGATACACGCCGACCGTCGGCGACTCGCCGCCGCTCGAGGTGAGACCGCGCATTTCGTATTCGGTCTGACCCGGCCCGGCCGTCTTGAAGGAAATGCCGGGCACCCGCTGCGCAAGGCTCAGCATGTTCGAAAGACCCTGCTCCTGCAGCGAACGGCCGGTCACCGCGGTAATGCTCATCGGCGTTCTCTGCACCGTCGTCGCGCGCCGCTCCGCGGTCACGATCACCTCCTGCAGCTGGTTCGCAGCGAGTCGCGCCGCGCCGTGACCGGCCGCCGGACTGCCGTCCTGCGCGAATGCCGCTCCATGCGCGGCAACACCGCACACTCCGAGCATTGCCGCGCCGAGGCGCGCCTGCCGCCGCAGCGTCCGCAGCAGCGGATTCGTGGCAATTTTTACGTATACAGCCGACATGGTTCCCCCCCGGATGGCGCCTCGCACCGAGGCGGTTCATCGTTGTTCGGTTCGCTGATTTCCGGTCGATCCCGCCGCTTCTGCCGCCTAACCTTCGCTCATGAAGGCCATGCGCTCGTATTCCATCAGCTCGAAGTAGTTGTCCCACGGGTCCGCGAAATACCACGAGCGCGAGCCGAGCAACGGCCCGCCCGGCACGACGATCGGTCCGCGCATCAGCCTGCAGCCCTTGGCGCGCAGGTGCGCGGCGGCAGCCTCGACGTCATCGACACGCAGTGCGATGTGATGCCCGCCGGGATCGCAGTTGCGCGGCGGCCGCGCCGCGCCCGCCGGACGCTCGTACTGGTAGATCTCGAGCAGCAGCTCGCCGGCGAGGCGCACCCCGGCGAAGCTCAGCCGCGCATCGGGCACGTCGATGAAATCCGCGGTCCAGTCCCGGCCGTCTTCCTGCGGCATGTCGCGCGAATCGAGCGGACCCATGCGATAGACTACTTGGCCGCCGAATGCCTCCAGGTAGAAGGCGATCGCCTTCTCGAGATCGGGCACGGTGATTCCGATGTGGTCCAGGCCGCGGAAGCGGATTGCCGTTCGAGCAGTTTGCACGAGTCGCACCCCGATTTGTCAACCTTGCGCGTCAATGTTGCACGGCGGGCGGGATCGCTCAATAACAGAGCTGACCGGGATCGTTGCGTTTCACGCAACGCGACCGTCTGGGCCGCGCGAGGCGTTGATCGCCCGGCCGGCGAGCGCGGCCAGCCGGATGGGCTTCACCGGCGGCCGCGGCTCGTAACCGCGGATCTGCTCGATTGCGCGCCCCCGGTATTCGCCGATCAGGCGCCGCACCGCGAGCTCGCACATGCGTCCCTGGCACATGCCCATTCCAACGCGCGTCAGCAGCTTGGCGCTGCTCGCGCTTTCAACAGTCGACTCGGTGCGCAGCGCGTCCGCGAGGGCAGCGACTGTGACGTCTTCGCAACGGCACAGGAGCGTGTCAGGGGTCGCCAGACGGGCGAGCAGCGGCGGCGGCGGGGCCGCGAGTTCAGCGAGCACGGCCGCGAACCGGCGCAGCATCCGCAGTCTGCGGCGCAGCGGCGCGGCGCGCGCCGACGCCTCGGCTGCGCCGAGGCGGCCCGCATCCGCCGCGATCCCGAGCGCGGCGATTTCCCCCGACAGCGCCGCGGCCTCCGCGCCGGCCACCCCGGCGAGTTCTCCGGCGACGCTGAGGTGCGCAACGCTCGTGCGCATGAACTCGTCGCTCGTGACGACCCAGCCGCTGCCGGATTCCCAGGCGCAGTGCGCGCCGGCCTGCCGCGCCAGTTCCGAAGATGCGAGGAACCCGTAGCACAGCCCCAGCGTGTCGCAGGCGATGTGCTGCGCATCGCCGCGAAAGTCGCTGCGGCAGACTCGCACGGCTTCGACGGCGTCCGAGCCCAGCGCCTCCGCGACCACCCGACCCACCATCAGCGGCACCCGGGCGCGACGGATGCGCCCCAGGCAATGTGCGGCGTGCAGCAGCTGCGGGAACGCGCCGAGGAGCGGCGCGGGCGATGCGAGCAATCGGGCGACAGCATGCGCCGATTGACTGAACACGACGGCGGCGACACGCACTCCCGCCTCGAGCAACTGGTCCGCCGCGACGAGCAGCAAGGGGTGGCTGCCGGCCAGCACCACCCGGGTGCCGGCCGCGACGCGCTGGCTCTTGAGCAGGGTCTGAATCCCACCTGCGCTCATGACCCCGGGCCGCTGCCAGCCGGGAAAAGGCACGGGCATCTCGTAGCATCCCGTCGCCAGCAGCACCTGACGCGCCTGCAGTGCTCCCGGGAGGCCCGCCTGGTCGAACAGCAGGCGATGGCCGGCGTCCCCTGCCGCCGGCTCGGGCGGAAACAGTCCCCACGCGGTCGCTTCGGCGACATGGCGGAGCGTCGCCAGACGCTCGGCGCGTTCGAGCAGCGCCCGGCCGCGGCGATAGACCCTGCCCGCCAGCCACGCATCCACCCGGAAGCCGACGGGTGGCTGGCGGTAGATCTGCCCTCCGAGGCGCGGCTGTTCATCGAGCAGACGCACGTCGAGGCCGCACTCGTTCGCGACGAGTGCCGCGGAAAGACCGGCCGGGCCGCCGCCGACGATCGCCAGGTCACACGTCTCGCCCGGAATCATGCGCTCAGGTCCCTGATCCCGGGCGTCTTGCGGGAGCGCACCTCGAGGCCCGCCTGGACACGCGTCAGGCACGCCCGCACGGTGTACCAGGCACCGGCAGCACTGCTGCCCGTGGCCGCCCGGTCGCGCACTTCGAGCACGCACTCGAAGCAGGTACCCATGTTGCAATAGGGTCCGCGCAGTTCCCCGCGCAGGTCACGGCGAAAGCCGCGCACGTCGTTCGCGATCAATGCCGCGGCCAGGGTTTCGCCGGGATATGCCTCGATCGGCACACCATCGAAGGTGAAGGTGATCGGCGGGGGGCGGGCCGTGCCCGAACGGACGCGAAATCCCATCACGCGCTCCGATCGGCCGCGCGCTCAAAGCGGCTGGGCCGGTACAGATGAAGCGGCATCGAGGCCTGACCGAGACAGATGAGCTCGCTCACGAGGCGGGCGTACGTTGGTCCCAATGTAAACGAAGACTCACCGGCGGCGATGAACACACCCGGCAGCGCCGCGACCGGGCCGAGCACGGGCAGATGGTCCGGAGAGACCGAGGCGATTCCGCACCAGGTGCGGATCAGGTGCAGCCCGGCGAGTGCGGGCACCACGTGAATCGCTATCGCGGCATTGCCGATCATCGCGGACTCCCGCGGTCGCACCTGCGGATCGGGGCCGAGATCCGGGCTGGCCGGCAGGGAGGCCGGCCAGCCGCCGCCGATGAGTACGTTGCCCGCTTCCACCTGCTTGACCGACAGGCGTTGGCCCACATGCTGCACCAGGTGATGCACCACGGGCATACACCGCTCCGTCACATTCATGCCGAGCGCAACCGGCTCGAGCGGCACACGCACGCCGTAGGGCGCCAGGATCTCCGTCGACCACGCGCCGGCGGCAACCAGCACCGCCTCCACATCGACCGGGCACGAGGCCGCGGGGATGCCGCCGCCTTCCCTCATCCGTTCGACGTGTACCCGCCAACCCTCGGACCGTGCCTCGAGCGCCCGCACACGGGCGCCCGGAATGATCTCGGCGCCGAGCCGGCGCGCCGCGGCCGCATAGGCCGGAGTCACGAACCGGGGGTTTGCATGTCCCTCGGCAGGACAATAGCTGGCGCAGCACACCTGATCGGCGAGGTAGGGCGCCAGGCTGCGCAGCTCCGCACCCTCGAGCAACCTGACAGGCAGGCCGCCGCGCTGCTCGACCTCCCATTTCCGGGCGAGCAGCGCACGCTCCGCGGGGGTCTCGGCCACCATCAGTCCCCCATGCATCGCGAGCTCGAGTTCGCGCTGCAGCAGCGCCGGCAGGCGGCGCCAGTCCTCGATCGCCTGAAGGTTGACCGGAATCAGTTGCTCGAGGCGCCGGGGATCGCCTCCATGCTCGAGCATGCGCGGCTCGATCTGGAAGTGCAGCGAGCCGGCATTG
Organism: Pseudomonadota bacterium; assembly: GCA_021792815.1. The sequence continues at coordinate 7,558 of JAJYTX010000010.1, read as the reverse complement.
CGGCCCGACGCGCCACGATTGACCTCCCCCTGGTCGAGCACCACGACGCGCCGGCGACGGCGGCCGAGCTCGAACGCCGCAGCACACCCGACGAGTCCGGCTCCGATGACGGCCACATCGTAGCGCGTGCTCACGGCGGACTATTTCTCCCTGCCCGCCATGCGCGGTCTCTTGAGCCACGCGCGCAGACCGCCCTCGAGCACCGGCAGGAACGCCGCCGGCGCCGACGGCAGTGTCCGCCCGAGACGGCAGATCACCGTGAGGGCCGTATCCTGCAACGCGGCACTGTCGATGGGTACGGCCGTCAATTCCCCGCGACCGAGCTCGGTGGCGGCGGCGATCTCCGGCAGCAGCGTGGCATACATGCCCGATTTCGCCATCTCACGCAGCAGGTGCAGCGAATTGGTGCTCATGTGCGCATCGAGCGACACCCGCTCGTGCTCACCGGCGAGATTGATCATCTGGCCGATCCGAAAGCTCGATTCGGGCAGGCACAGCCGGTGCTGCACGACCTCGCTCAGAGTGACGGAGGGCTTGCTCGAGAGCGGATGCCGCGGGTGTGCGATGAGCCGTATGGGCTGGGCGAAAGTCGCGCGCACGTTGAGCTTCGGATCCGGCGGGGAGTGAAACGCCAGGCCGATGTGCGCCTCGTCGTCGCGGACCTGCCGCATCACCTCGAGCGTGCCGGCCACCTTGACCGACATGCGCAGACCCGGATGACTCGCCGCGAAGCTCTGCAGCAGCGCCGAGAGGACATTGACGAAACCCTCTCCGACGGCGAGCTCGACCTGGCCGGCACGCAAGCCCCGCAACGCCTGGATGCTCGACACCAGCGTCTCCCGCTGCGTGACGCTTTCGCGGTAGTACCGCACCGCCATCTCCCCCGCCTGTGTCAACTTGATCGAACGCCTGCCGCGCTCGATGAGCGGCAGACCGAGTTGCGACTCGAGCTGGGCGATCTGCCGGCTGATCGAGGAGACCGCAACGTCGAGCTTCTCGCCGGCCGCGTGCATCGAGCCGAGCGCCGCCGCCTCGGCCAGGTAGCACAGTTTCGCATCTGTGAGGATGAGATTCGACATGGGGCCACCGGGCACTTTGTTGCGTTTCATGCAACGATCATACTCAGCCCCCCTCATTGTGACAAATTGGCGCCGCCGCCTAGAATGCCGCCGATCATTCGAGAAGCGGAACGCCAATGGACAGAAACTCGGTAGACTGGCGCGGCTACATTCCGGCCATCACGACACCGTTCACCAGGGAGCGGGACCTCGACGAGCGCGGTCTGCACCGCCTCCTCGAATGGCTCGACGCCGAAGGCATGCACGGCATCGTGGTCGCCGGCACCACCGGCGAATGGTTCAGTCTCTCCGGCGCGGAGCGTCTGACGCTGCTGCGCATCGCCGGCCGGCAACTGCGGGGCAAGCGGACGCTGATCGCGGGCTGCAACGCCTACGGCGCCGATCAGGCCATCGAATACGCCCGCATGGCGCACGAATGCGGGTTCGACGGCATACTGCTCACGCCGCCGCCCTATATCGTTCCGACCGAAGAGGAAATCTTCGCCTTCTACAGTCATGTTTCCCGACACGTCGCGCTGCCGATCTGCGTGTACAACTGGCCGCCGGGAACCAATGTCGACATGTCGCGAACGCTGCTCGAACGGCTCGCCGATCTCGACAACGTCGTCGCCCTCAAACACTCCACCGGCCGATTCGACCACTTCATCGAAACGTTCTTTGCGCTCAAGGATCGGCTGCGGGTGTTCGGATTTGCCATGGATCAGCTCGGCGCCACCCTCGTGCGCCACCACGGCGGTGACGGCACGATGGGCGCCGGCGCGGTTCTCGGCCGCGATCAGCCGGATTTCTACAATCACCTCTGGCGCGGCGACCTCGAGGCGGCGCTGCGCTGCGGGATGCGCGACCGGACGCTCATGAAGGAATGGTTCACCGAGAAGCTGGTCGGCCGGTTCGCCTCCGCGCAGGCGATCCTCAAGGAGGCGCTGAACGCGCAGGGACTGCCCGGTGGCTATCCGCGCCCGCCGATTCTCGAGCTCGACCCCGAAGGGCGCGCACGGGTCCGGGACACGCTGCGCCGTCTCGGCCGGCTCCCGAATTGAAGGCTGGGCTCCCGGGTTACGTTGCGTCAGACGCAACGAAGTCGGCGCGCACGAGTCATTGAGTCGGACCGCTCCCGGCGTGAGCATGCCGGCACGACCCTTTACCGGAGAGTGCAGCGATGCGCGCGGACAAACTCAATCCTCCCGAACTCTACGACAGCGTCGGCTACGGCTTTTCGCACGCGGCACGCCAGCGCAGCGGCTCCGTGCTGCACCTCGCCGGGCAGGTCGCCTGGGACAAGGACGGCAAGCTGGTCGGTCCCGGCGATCTCGCCGCGCAGACCCGCCAGGCCCTCGCCAACATCCGCACGGTGCTTGCGGCCGCCGGCGCATCGCCGGCGGATATCCTGAGGCTTCGCACCTATGTGGTCGACCACACCCCCGAGAAGCTCGGCCCGGTGCTCGGGGAAATCGCGCAGTTCTACGGCAAGACGCTGCCGGCGCCCAACACGTTCATCGGCGTGAGCACACTTGCCCTGCCGGAGTTCCTGATCGAGATCGAGGCAACCGCGGCGGTAGACTAGCCGCGATCCATTCTGCGCACCGGTCGTCCGGTTGACCGCCCGTACGGCAGCGCGGGACCGATCGAGTCTCGAGCTCGACTCAGCGCCGCGGCGCGGATGCCGGGCGCGCCGTACAGGCTGAGGCACCCTGCGCGGCCGTCGGTCCGCTGATCGGCCCGATCCCGACCGGCCGCCGGTGATGGCATCGGCCGCTCAGCCCGGAATTCGCGGGGGGCAACAGTGTGCGCCCGCACCCCCTCGGACTGCGGCCGAAGGCGTCGACGGCGCCCGAAGCGGTGCCCGCAATCATCTTGCGCCCGAGACGGTCTCAGTCCAGGATCGCGGCACAGCAGACCATGCGTAGTGACCTCAAAACAGGCGCCGTCGGGGCCGCCGCGACACCGCTCCCCGCAGCACCGCCGCATACGGTAATGGCACCGGACACCACCACGCCCGCGCCGACGCGCGCCCGCCCTGACCGCCAGCGGGCCGCGAGCCTGTTCCGGGCACTTTCCGTCCGGAGGCGCCCGCGGTGAAAGCTCGCCTCGCGCTCGCCGGCGGACTGGTTCTGCTTGGCGCCACCGCCGCGGCGGTGCTGGCGAAGTATGGACTCGGGACGGTGCTCGCCCGGGTCGCGGCCTGGCGCGAGGCCGCATCGCTGCCGTTTGTGCTCTGTTACGCCTTCGCCGCGGTGGTGCTGTTGCCCGATTCCCTGCTCACGATCGCGGCGGGCGTGCTCTTCGGGCTGGCCCGCGGGCTGGTGCTGGTGTCGATCGGAAGCATGCTCGGGGCGGCGGCGGCATTCTTCCTTGGCCGGAGCATCGCCAGGGACTGGATTCAACGGCGCAGCGGGCGCTGGCCGAAATTCCGTGCTCTGGATCGTGCCATCTCGCGCCATGGTTTCTGGGTCGTGCTCCTCACCCGTCTCTCACCGCTCTTCCCGTATGGCCTGCTCAACTATGCCTACGGCATCACCACGGTCCGGGTGCGCGATTACCTGCTCGCTTCCTGGATCGGCATGCTGCCGGGCACCCTGCTCTACGTGTACGCCGGCACGGCGGCCGCCAATCTCACCGAGGTGATCCGCGGCCAGGCGCAGGTCGGACGGCAGGGCACCGTTCTGTTGTGGTCGGGCCTGGTGGCCACCATCGCCGTGATGGCGCTGCTGACGCACTTCGCCCGGCGCGAGCTTGCGCGCGAGCTGCGCGCCTGATGGCGGCAGACGGCGTCGCCGCCGCAACGCCGGTGGTCGTGTCATGGCCCGCCCATGACGGCCGGGCCTGCCGGCGCGGATCTTCCGGTCAGCCGCCCAGCCGCGCGGATCGGCACGCGACCCTGCAAACGGGCCACCGTCACTCTCGGCGCGAGCGTCACGCTCGCCTGCGACTGCTCAGCGTCCTGACGGCCGGTGCGCTGGCATCGGGCCCGTGGGCTGCGACGGCAGCGGCTCACGCATCTTCGGGCGCAGGGGCGCTGCGCACCGTCATCGTGACGGCGCAGGGGCGGCGACAGTCCCTGGCCAGAGTCCCGGAGAGCATCACGGTGTTCTCAGCCCGGACGCTTGCCTCGCTCGACATCCGGTCCTTCGACGGCTATGCGACCCAGACGCCCGGCCTGTCGTTCGCGTACGGCGCCGGATCGACCGGAATTTCCAACGCCCGGACGGTCGCCATCCGGGGCATCACCGGGCAGAATCTCTTCGGCACTTCCGGTGCGACGGGATTCTATATCGACGACACGCCACTGCCGGAAGCGATTGATCCGCGCATCGTCGACGTGAAGCGGATCGAAGTGCTCAAAGGACCGCAGGGTACGCTGTTCGGCGAAAGCTCCCTCGGCGGCACCGTGCGCATCATCACACGGCGGCCCGATCTGCGGCGCGACCAACTCGGCTACACCGCTGACGCCGGTGTCACATCCGGCGGGGGCAGCGCCGATGGAGACGCCAGCCTCATCGAGAACATCGCGCTCGTTCCGGGCCGGCTCGCGACCCGTATCGTGCTCTTCGGCAGCCATGCTGCCGGATACCTGACCCGCACCTATCCGGCGCCGGCGAGCGCGGCGACCCGCGATCCCTTTCTTCCGGCGGCGCGCACCCGCGTCGGCGATCAGGGCGCCCGGACCACCTACGGCGGGTCGGTTACGACCCGCCTGCGGCTCACTCCGGCCCTCGGAATGCGCCTGCGTGTCATGGCGCAGGACACGCACGACAAGGGATTTCCAGCGACGTTCGCGCCGCTGCCGGCCTTCGAGCCGGTCTACACCCTCAATCGCGCCTTCGACATCCAGCCGGGCGCGACCGACGCGTGGCTGCTGCCGTCGCTCGGGATCGACTATCGGCGCGGCACGGTACGACTCGTCTCCGCCACCAGCTACTTCTACCGCCACAATCGCGACATCGAGGACTCGACCTACGGCACGCAGCAGATCCTGCAGAATTACTACGGCGTCACGTCGCTGCCCGCCCAGCCGTTTCTGTGGGACCAGGAGAACTACGAAAATCAGTTCACGCAGGAGCTGCGTGTGTCGTTCAAGCGGCTGCTCGGCGTGAGCGGCACCGTCGGCGCCTTCTATGCACGCGGCCGCTCGGTGCTGTCCGTTCCGCCGCAGTACGCGCGGGGACTGGTGGCCGCGACCGTCCATGATGCCGTGGTGAGCCCGCACCCCTGGCCGAATGACCTGCTCTGGACCGATGTCAACCCGGCGATGCAGCGGGATGCCGCGCTGTTCGGGCAGATCTATGTGCCACTCGCGGCACAGCTCACATTGACCCTGGGCGCACGACAGTACTGGCTCCACCAGACCTCGGACTTCACCGCCAACGGTTTCAACAACTTCGGCTTCACGCCGAGCCATCCGGAATCGAGCCGCCAGTCCGGCATCGATCCGAAGATCGCGCTCTCCTATCAGATCGACGCGCGCGCGATGGTCTACGCATCGGCGTCCGAGGGCTTCCGTGCCGGCGCCGCCCAGACCTATCTGCCCTTCTGCCAGATGCCGAACCTGCCCATCGATGACATCACGCACCTGAAATCCGATACGCTCTGGAGCTACGAACTCGGAGGCAAGGCGCAGGTCCCGCAGACCGGCCTGCTGCTTTCCGCGGCCGCCTTTCACATCGACTGGCGCAATCCGCAGCAGCAGGTCGCCCTGCCCTGCGAGGCCATATTTGACATCAATGGCCGGCGGGCACGGATCAACGGCGGGGAGATCGAGCTCGACGGTCATCTCCTACCGTCTCTGGCGCTGCGGGCCGGAGTCAGCTACGAGCAGAGCCGCATCACCGAGCCGGGCGCCCTGGCGATCGTCGGGGTCGCGCCCGGTTCGCGCGTGCTCGGAACGCCCGCCTGGACGGCCAGCCTCGCCGGCGTATACACCCGCACGATCTCCGCCGGATTCGACGGGTTTGTCGAAGCGGATGCGAGCTATACCGGGGACAGTCGCGCGTTGCTCAACGGCGGCAACGGCACTTTCGCGACGCGCGCTTCCTACCTGCTGGTCAACCTGCGCTTCGGTGTTCGGCGCGGCCGGACCTCTCTGTCGGTCAACGTGCGCAACGCGAGCAACGCCAGGCCGAATCTCGGCGATATCGGCTACATCGGCTACGCGCAGTACACCGCCAACGGCACGGTCATTCCCCAGGTCGCGACGCTGCGCCCCCTGACGGTGCTGCTTCAGTACCGGCATGATTTCTGAGCAGGACGCGCGCGGCAACCACACGGTGGCGGGCGCCGGCGCTCATCGGTCGTAGAGTCTGGCGATGAGCCGCGGCGGCACGCCGAGAAAATACAGCGCGAGGCAACCGAGATTTCGGGCGCTGCGGCGCCGCCAGCCGTCGCGGCGCCACCGCTCGGCCGAAGTGATCGCGACAGGGGCGAGCACCATCAGCCGATGGCGTCCGATGCGGCGCACGAGATCGACATCTTCCATCAGCGGCCACGGCTGGAAGCCGCCGAGCGCCGCGTACAGCTCACGATGAATGAGCAGTCCCTGGTCGCCATACGCCAGACCCAGGCGGCGCACGCGCCAGGCCACCTGCCGCTCGAGCCGGCGGGCGGCGGGACTCTCGTCATCCAGGCCGAAGCGGAATGTCGCGGCGCAGCGCCGATGGGCAGGACTCGCCATGAACTCGCGGGCGGCACCGAGCCACTCCCGGCTGAGAACCGTGTCTGCGTGCAGAAACAGCAGCCACTCGCCCACGGCGGCTGCCGCACCGGCGCGCAGTTGGATGCCACGCCCCGGTCCCGACGCGATGAGCCGCGCCCCCGCTTCGCACGCGACCGCAACGGTGCCGTCAGCCGAACCCGCATCGACGACGAGGGTTTCGCGTACGCCGCGGCATGCCGCCAGCGTCACCGGCAGATGGCGCGCCGCATTGCGCGTCGGAATGATGACCGAAACATCCGGCACGCCGGCACTGGGATCGGACCCCATGGCCGATCAGGCGAGCGAGCGCAGCAGCCGGACGAGGCGCCTGGGCCCGGGGCTGAAGAGCTTCGGGGCATAGAAGGCGCTCGCGGCCGCCTTCGAAATCTCTGCGAGCGTCGGATACGGAAAGATGACTCCCGTGAGCGCACTCAGCCTCAGCCTGCGCGTGATGGCGAGTCCCCACAGCGGGATGAGTTCCCCGGCCTGCGGGCCGAGAATGCCTGCCCCGAGCACGGTCCCCCGCCTGTCGGTCACCACCTTGATGCGACCGGTCGTTTGCCGCCCGGCCCGGGCACGGTCGTTGTCCGCGAGGTCCACCTCCACGACCCGCACGGCCGGGCCGAAGCGCTCGCGGGCCTGCCGTTCGGTGAGTCCGACCTGCGCCAGCTCGGGGTCGGTATACGTCACCCACGGCAACGCACGGTAATCGACCTTTGCCGGCAGCCGGAACAGCGCATTGCGGATCAGGACCCCGGCCTGGTATCCGGCCGTGTGGGTGAATTGCGGC
>JAJYTX010000462.1 GCA_021792815.1 Pseudomonadota bacterium | reverse complement strand
TCGCGGGCGGCCAGCAGTTCGAGCCGCCGCGGGTTGAACCGCCGGTGCAGGTGAGCCAGCAGCTGCATCGCGAGCGGCGTCAGCACCTCCGCGGAGCGCTCGACGGCATGACCGAGGATCTCTACGGGGGAGCCGGCCGGCTCCCGGGAGTACAGTCTGTCGTCCCTCTCGAGACCATCGGCTCTGGCGTTCATGAGCAGGGTCCTCGTACCGTCGATCCGGGACCCAGAATAATCCCCTGATGTGAAGAATTTGACGGCAGAAACTTCACACTGTTAATTTCACAGAAAGCCGGTCACCTCCGGCACCCGAGGTCCGCCATGACACCACTGCTGCGCAAGGGACATTTTCTGGGCGCGAAGCTGCGCGACCTGCGCAAACGCAACGGTCTGACGCTCGAGGAGCTGTCGGTGCGCTGCATCCAGCGCGACGCCGGACACGCCCCTTCGGTCTCCTACCTCAGCATGATCGAAAGCGGCAAGCGCGTTCCCTCGGCCGAGCTGCTGGAGCTGCTCTCGCAGGTCTTTCAGCGCCCGCCCGGCTGGTTTCTCGATGAAAGCGGCGAATCCGAGCTGCCGGCCATGTCGGCGCCGGCGGGCGGCGCGGCGAAGATACCGCTCGAGCCCGGATTCCTGTTCTCGAAGGACGTACTGCAGGCGGCCATTCCGGAGCTGCTACAGCAGACCGGCACCAGCGGCCGGCAGTTTGCCCACCTGCTCATCCGTTCTCACCAGGAGATGTCGCGCAACGACTTCCCGGACCTGGAGCGCGCGGCCGAGGAGGTGGGTGAGCGCAAGTTTCCGCTCGACGTCGAGGATCTGCTGCGCCTGACGCGACGCCATGGCCTGGAGATCCGCTGGTTCGACCGCAAGCCGGTGCTCGCCCGGGACAAGGATCGCGATGTGCGCAGCATGCTGCGCTCGTTCTTCGAACCCCCCCGGCACGTCTACGCCAACCGCGCCCTGCAGAGCGACCCGGCGCGGCTGAAGTTCGACCTGGCGGCGCACATCGCACACAAAGTGCTGCACGGAGGCGATGGCTTGAAATCCGCGCATGCCACCGGCGGGGAGATGGGCGGCAGCCCGGAGGGCCACGCCACGGGCGGCATGAATGCCCAGGACGTGCTGCACGCCTGGCGCGACTTCGAATGCAGTTTCTTCGCCGGCGCACTGCTCGCCCCGCGGGTGCCGTTCCGGCGATTCCTGGCGCGCGAACGCTACCGGATCGACGCCGGCACGCGCCTCGAGCTCACGCCCGCGGTCATCATGCGGCGCATGACCAAGGTCTCGCCTTATCCCTACTGGCACTTCTTCGACGCCTATCCTCCGGGTTACCTGCGCGCCGTGTATCGGGGCAACGGCATTCCTCTGCCGTGGGGCAACATGGCGCAGGTGAGCGACCCCTGTCCCAACTGGGCGGTATTCCACATGATCGACAGCCAGCACGACATCGGCTCGCAGATCTCGGTGCTGCGCGACGGCGAGCGATCGCTCCTGTACTGCTGCCACTCGCGCCGCGTGCGCGACATGGCAGGCAACCCGCACGTGCTGTCGGTGGGCGTCGATCTGGCCCCGGCGCTCGACGCCAACGGAGTGGCCAGCCAGGAGACCATCGAGGCCATTCTGGCCGAATGTCTGCGCGGCCGCGGGGAGGCACGCGCCCCGAAGGCCGCCCATGCCGCGCTGCGGGCGGTCGCCAACGTGCTCGACATCGCGTGGATAGAGGATGCGCTGGAATCGCCGGCGCGCATCATCTGCCCGCGCAGCTCCCGCTGCCCGCGCCGCGAGAAGTGCGCCGGCGCCAAGACCCGCCCGTCGCGGGCCCGCGAGATCGACGAGGTGAAGGCCGAGATTCTGGGGCGCCCTAACCCATGAAAAGGGTCGCCGGGTGCTCCAGGAGCTCCTTCAGCGCCTGGATCATCGCGGCGGCGTCGTAGCCGTCGACGAAGCGGTGATCGAACGAGGACGACAGGTTCATCATGCGCCGCACCGCGATCGCGCCCTCGAGCACCACCGGACGCTCGGCGGCGCGATTGACCCCGATGATGGCGACCTCGGGCGCGTTGATGATCGGCGTGCTGGCGATGCCGCCGAGCTTGCCGAGACTCGTCATGCTGATCGTCGAGCCGGTCAACTCCTCGCGCGTCGCCCGGTTCGTCCGGGCCGCCTCGCTGACCCGGCGCATCTCGGCGGCGAGCGCCCACAGCGTGCGACTCTGCGCATCGCGCACCACCGGAACCTTCAACCCCTCCGGGGTCTGGGTGGCCACCCCGATGTGCACCGCCCGGTGACGCACGAGCACGCCTCTGTCGGCATCGTAGTGGGCGTTGCACTGCGGAAACTGCGCGATCACCCTCACCAGCGCGAGCGCCAGCAAGGGCAGATAGGTGAGCGCCGGGGTGCCGGGCGGCAGTTTGCCGTTCAGGTGCCGCCGCAGCGCCTCCAGTTCCGTGACATCGACTTCCTCGATGTACGAGAAATGCGGAATGGTGCGCTTGCTCTCGCTCATGCGCTCGGCGATGAGCCGGCGCACACCGATGACCTTGATTTCCTCCACGCCGGCGGCCTCGCCACTGCGCAGACTCGCAGCGCGCAGCGCGGGGCGGGGCGGAGCGGACGGCACGGGCTCTCCTGAGACCGCCCGGACCGGAGAGCCGATCGGACCGGAGCGGGCCGCATGGGCTTCGAGGTCCTGGCGCAGGATGCGGCCCTGGGGACCGGTGCCCTGGATCGCCCCCAGGTCGATACCCGCCTCACGGGCCTTGCGCCGGATGGCCGGAGAGGTCATCACGCGGCCGCGCGGGCCGACAGCGCGCGGCTCGTCGGGCCGCGCGCCGGCATCCGACCCGTTGGCCTGAAGCGGCACGGCGCCGGCAGGGCCGGCCCCCGGAGAAGGCGTCCGACTCGGCTCCTGCCGGACGGCCGGTCCCGGTCGACCCTGCTCGCCCTCGACCGTTTCGAATACGATCAGCTCCGACCCCACCGCCACCCGCTCGCCCGGCTCACCCGTGGTGGAAACCACCCTGCCGCTCACCGGCGAGGGGACTTCCACCGCCGCCTTCTCGCTCATGACCTCGACCAGCACCTGCTCCTCGGCCACCCAGTCGCCCGGATGGACGCGCCAGCCGACGATCTCGGCGGAGACCGTGCCTTCCCCCAGGTCCGGCAGCTTGAACACGTAACGGCTCATCGAGAGATCGG
>JAJYTX010000461.1 GCA_021792815.1 Pseudomonadota bacterium | reverse complement strand
TGCCCGCCATCCCGAGGCGCCAGTGCACCTTCCTGCCGATCTGCTCAGCCATCTGCACAACGCATCTCCCAGCGAGCCCCCGCGCCTCGGCTGCCCGGCCAGCCTCGCAACCCACCGACACCCCCGGGGCTTCGGCCCCATCCCCCGGAACGACCCGCGAACCTCTCCACGCCGGCAGGTAACGTTCGCCTCTACCCGAAGCAGCCGACACCTGAGCATGCAGCGCCCGTCCGACGCGCCCGCGTGACATTTCCGTATCATGGAACCGTCGGCCACCGGCCCGGGCGTCACGCGAGCCCGCAACGGTGCCATGTCCGCTCAAGCAAACCCGGCGTCAGACGCCGCATCGCTGCCGCGAGATATCACATTCGATCGTTGATCATTTTGATGCGCGTCAAGCTGCAGGACGGGATGTGCCATCTTCGCAACAGACGACGGAGAAGTACAAGTTTCGGCAGCACTCGTCCATTTCCGTGCGCCTTGACGCGGGGTACGATGGGCAGCCGATAGAATTTCAATAACGGGGAGAGGGGATCAGTTGTGCCGGCGACCCTGGAGTGGCGGTCGTGCGCAGTATCTGCAAGCCGTGCGCGGCGGAATGGCATCCGGCACCCCGGCCGCCACCACCGACAGATTCTGTCGTCCGTCGAATCGGTCGCAGCGTGAACTCCGGTGGATCGGGCGCATACGTGACGGATTACTCGGCTCATCAGCGCCCACAGAGACAGCAGACCGCGAACGCCCCGGCGAACACTGGTGAAGAACCCACTCTCAACAGAATGCAACGGCTCAACCCGAACCACAGCCTGAGGGAAAACATGCACAACTCGGTACCACAACGCTCGACAGCTGCCGCGGTCATACTGGCTCTCGGCGGCCTCCTCGGCGTGACGCTGCCCAGCCCCAATGCCTGCGCTGGAACTGCCGCGACCGGCGCACAGCCGGCCGGGGGCACGACGGCCGATCACCCCCAGGGCCAGCTCGGGGAAGTGATCGTGACGGCCGAGCGCCGCAGCGAAAACCTGCAGCACATAGCGGTCTCGGCGATAGCGGCCACCGGCCGCCAACTGGTTGAGCAGGGCGTCGTCAACGGCAGCGACCTGCAGAACATCGTCCCGTCGCTGTCGTTTCAGCCGACGGTGAACACCACCAGCTTCATCAACATACGTGGCGTCGGACTGCAGCAGACGAATCCCGCGTCGTCGGACGGCATCGCGTTCTACCTTGACAACTTTTTCGACCCGTACTTTCCCCTCGAGGTCGACGCCCTCTACGACGTCAGGGATGTCGAGGTGCTGCGCGGACCCCAGGGCACCCTGGTCGGCTCCAACGCAGATGGCGGCGCCATTTTCCTCAACAGCGTGCAGCCATCGCTCGGCCGGACCGAGGGATACATCGAACAGACTTTCGGGAACTACGACGAATATCGCACCGAGGGCGCGCTGAATCTTCCGATATCGGATCAATGGGCCGCACGCGTCGCGTTCGTGCATGAATCCCGCAGCAGCTTCACCTACAACGTCGGCCCGCAGCCGCCCTCCGGCATCATTCCTGCCAACAACAACCAGCCGGGAAATGTGAATTACACCTCGGTCAGGACCCAACTGCTTTTCAAGCCGAGCAATAATTTTAGCGCGCTGTTGAAATTCGAGCCCTACCAGAGCAGCAACGACGGCCCGGCACTGAAGCCTGACATGGTGAATTACACGGCGGCAATCCCGGGCTTCAATCCACTGGCGGTGGACCCGTACGCCGCCTCGATTCAAAACAAGCCGTTTGTCATCGACTACAACACGGCACAGTACTACCGCCTGTCGGGTCAGCGGGCGACGCTGAATGTCGACTGGCACGCAAACCATTACCTCGAGGTCAAGTCCGTGACCGGATGGGACAAGGCGGTCGAGCGCGACTACGACGACCAGGATCTGTCGTCCGCACCGAGTCAGCAGACCCTGACCCGCCGGCAGTGGTTCCAGACCTTCACGCAGGAGATCGACGTGCTTTCCCCGGCACAGGAGACGCTGAGCTGGGTGGCGGGACTGTACTACCTGGATTCCAGCGCTCCGCTGAAACTGACTTTTGCCAACGCCGGAGCGCCGGGACCGGCGCTTGACGTCGACCCCAAGCACCGCAATGAGGCCGCATTCGCCTCCGTCACCTACAGATTCGCGCCGCGGTGGTTTGCCACCGTGGGAGGCCGCTATTCCTGGGATCAGCTGCCATTCATCGAATCGCTGTGCCAGGGGTTCGTGCAGACCTGCGGACACTTCCGCGTTTCGGACAGCGAGCCCTCGTGGTCGGTGAAGCTGGGATTCCAGGTCACGCCTGAAACCCTGATTTACGCCTTGAATTCATCCGGATACAAATCCGGCGGCGTCAATCTGCAACTGGAGTTGCCAGGATTCACGCTGGCCCCGCCGCCATTCAAGCCCGAGGTCAACCTGGTCGACGAACTCGGCATCAAGACCACGATGTTGGACCGCCATTTGCGGTTGAACGTCGATGGCTACGAGTCCTTCTACCGCAATTACCAGATCCAGCAGTTCCTGGGCGGAGTGCCCTTTACGCAAGGTCCCGGCCGCGCGCAGATCAATGGTATCGAGATGAATGCCGCGGGAATCTTCGGCGGCCTGGCATTCAACCTTGCGGCATCGTATATGCACGCGACGGTGTCGCAGGATTTTACCTATCTGCAGAGCGTTGGAGCGCCACTGACCATCGCAACCGGGACCGAGATGCCGTACGCGCCCAAGTTCATGATCAATGGCGGCGTGCAGTACAACATTCCGGCAGGAAATGGCATCGTGACGCCGCGCCTGCAGTACCAATACATCGATTCGCAGTACGACATCATTACGCACAGCGTCCTGCCCGCGCCTGATCAGCTGATACCGTCTCACGGCACGCTGGACTTCGATCTGACCTACAGGGCGACACGGCATTGGGTCGTGGAGGGTTACGTGAAGAACCTGGCGGACAAGACATACATCGCGGAAGTCCAGGCGAATCCGCAGCCCGCCGCGAACTGGCTGTTGTACGGCGCGCCGAGACAGTTTGGAGTGCGACTGAAATACGACTTCTAGCCTGAAGTTGTTCCCCGGCGCGCGAGAAAATCCGTTGTCGTTCAGGCAGTTGAGGGAACACGAGCTGTGAGCTGAGTGGCTACACTGTGATCTGCTGCAGTAGCTGCAGCGCGCGATGTTGAGTATCG
>JAJYTX010000460.1 GCA_021792815.1 Pseudomonadota bacterium | reverse complement strand
GATCGCCCACAGGCAGAACCGCCGGATCCCGGCCTCCTCGCCCGGGATGAGCAGCGTGAAGGCGAGCGCGTTGCGCAGATGGCCGTGCGCCACGCCGATCAGCTCCAGCACGCCGGCATGGAAGCGTGCATCGGAGCGCTGCGCAGTGAGCGCGGCGAGATCGACGCCGTGGCGGCTGAACACCTCGCGCGGCAGCCAGCAGGCGCCGCGCTCACGGTCTTCCCACACGTCCTTCAAGATGTTGGTCATCTGCAGACCCTGACCGAAGGACGGGGCAAGCGGGTACAGCGAGGCGTACTGCCGGCCGATGTGCGCCGAGTAGCTGCAGAACAGCTCGGTCAGCGTCTCCCCGACGATGCCCGCGACGTAGTAGCAATAGGCATCGAGATCGGTGCCGCGGGCGAGTCCGGCGAGGCTCGCGGTGCGCTGGAAGTGATGCATGCCGTGACACATCACCTCGATGCAGCGGCAGATGGCCCGCCGCTGGCGCGCATCGAAGCCGCGCAGCACGCGAATCACCCGCGCCGTGTTGGCGAGCAGATCGCGCTCGGCCGGCAGTGTCTGTCCGGAGAGCCTCGGGGTCACCTCGCGGGCAAAATGCGCCGCGTCCTCCCTGCCCTGCACCACCGCGGTGAAGCGGCGCAGACAGGCGTAGGTGTCGGCGGCGGACAGGGCCGGCTCGTCCTCGATGGTATCGGCGATACGGCACAGCAGGTAGGCGTTGGTCACCGCGGTGCGCAGCGCCACCGGCAGCTGCGGAATCGTCAGCGCGAAGGTGCGCGAGACGTGCGGCAGGATCGCTTCCTGATACGCCGGATCGGAGGGTGCGGAATCGGACTGCATGGCGGACCTGAGATCAGTTGCGCCGCGCCAGCAGCCACTCGGTCACCGCCCGCAGCGCATCGGCGTTGCCGCCCAACGGAGCCAGCGACTCCAGCGCCTGGCGGTGCAGCCGGCGCACCCGCTCCTGCGAGGCCGCCACACCGAGTATGGCGGGATGGGTGGACTTGTCGTGCGCCCGGTCGGCGCCGGCGGCTTTGCCGAGCGTCGCGGTGTCGCTGAGCACATCGAGCAGGTCATCCTGGATCTGGAAGGCGAGGCCGATCGGCGCGGCGAAGCCCGCGAGCGCCCGTTCGATGGCCGGATCGAGCCCGGGCACGCAGGCGGCACCCATCATGACGCTGGCGCGGATCAGCGCGCCGGTCTTGAGCGAGTGCATCTGCTCGACCTGCTCGATGCCGAGCTTCGCCCCTTCGGACTCGAGGTCGATCGCCTGTCCGCCCGCCATGCCGCGGCTGCCGATGGCCTCGGCCAGCAGGCCGACCAGGCGCACCCGCACGCCCGGATCGGCCGGCAGCGCCGCATCGCGCGCCAGCCACTCGAA
This sequence comes from Pseudomonadota bacterium, assembly GCA_021792815.1. The sequence continues at coordinate 1,842 of JAJYTX010000460.1, read as the reverse complement.
GGCGAGCGACTGCAGCGCATCGCCCACCAGCAGCGCGGTCGCCTCGTCGTACGCCTTGTGACAGGTCGGCCGGCCGCGGCGCAGATCGTCATCGTCCATCGCCGGCATGTCATCGTGCACCAGCGAATACACGTGCACCAGCTCGAGCGCGCAGGCCGCGGCCTCGACCTGGTCCTCGGCGAGTCCCAGGGCGCGGGCGGTGGCGAGCAGCAGGATGGGACGGACCCGCTTGCCCCCGCCGAGCACGCTGTAACGCATGGCGGCGTGCAGCCGCTCAGGCAGTTCCCCGGCGGCGGGCAAGCGCCGCGCCAGGGCCTGTTCCATCCGTGCGCGCCATGCCTCTAGCTGCGCACCGAACACCTCAAGTGCCGCTGACACGGCGGTCTTCCCGGTTCGCGCTCGAGCGCACTTCGGCGAGCGGAATCCTCACTTCCGCGGGCCTCTCGGCCTTCACCGCCGGCTCCTGGTAGAGAAACGGCAGCTCGGGCGCCATCGGCCCGCTCACGCGCGGTCCGCGCAGCGACCGCAGCAACGCCTTGAGCGGGTGCGCGAAGGCGTCATCGACCGCGGTCCCTTCGAAGCCGCAGTGCGCCATGCAGTTGTCGCACTTCGGGTGGCGTCCGACGCCGTAGCGTTGCCAGTCGGTCTGCTCGATGAGCGCGCGGTAGCTGTCGGCATAGCCCTCGTCGGTGAGCAGATAGCACGGTCGCTGCCAGCCGAAGACGTTGTAGGTCGGCGTGCTCCAGGGCGTGCACTGGTAACTCTGATTGCCGGCGAGAAAATCGAGAAACATGGCCGAGTGGTTGAACGACCAGCGCGCGCGCCGTGCGCGGCGGCGCTTGAAGATCTCGCGGAACAGCTGCTTGCTGGCGGTGCGGCCGAGGAACACGTCCTGGCGCGGCGCATGCTGGTAGCTGTAACCGGGCGAGACGGTGATGCCCTCGACGCCGAGCGTCATTGCCAGGTCGAAGAAGTTCGCCACGTCGTCCGGATCCTCCTGTTGGAACAGCGTGCAGTTGACCGTGACCCGGAAACCCTTGGCGCGCGCGAGCCGGATGGCCGCCACCGCCTTGTCGAACACGCCCTCCTGGCAGACCGACTCGTCGTGGCGCTCGCGGTTGCCGTCGAGGTGCACCGAGAAGGTGAGATAAGGGGACGGCTGGTACTCGTCGATGTGCTTGGCGAGCAGGATCGCATTGGTGCACAGGTAGACGAAGCGCTTGCGCGCCACGATGCCCGCGACGATGCGCGGCATGTCCTTGTGGATCAACGGCTCGCCGCCGGGGATGGACACCATCGGCGCGCCGCACTCGTCCACCGCCCGCAGCGCGTCCTCGACCGACAGCCGCCGCTGCAGGATGTCCTTCGGATAATCGATCTTGCCGCAGCCGGCGCAGGCAAGATTGCACTGGAACAGGGGCTCCAGCATCAGCACCAGGGGATAGCGCCGCTCGCCCCGCAGCTTTCGCCCGAGGATGTACCGCGCCACCCGGTACTGTTGAATCAGAGGAATACCCAAATTGCGACTCCCATGGTTGCGCCGCTCCTCACCGACCGGCAGGCTCCGCCGGCGGAGCCGCTGTCTATCGTGCCGCCTGCGGGGCCTGCAACGCGTGCAGTGCGTCCTGGTGATCCCGCACGATCCGCTGCCACTCCAGCACGAACCACGGCGTGAAGCGCGCCCGCCCCGCGCCGTGCATCTGCTCCTCGAGCGCCTGCGCACTCACCCAGCGCCAGTCGGCGATCTCCTCGCGGTTGGCCCGCACCGCAGCGGTGCTGCGCCCGATGAACACCGAGCACAGCTCGTGCTCGGCTCCGGCGCCATCGAACTGTGCTTGATAC
>JAJYTX010000459.1 GCA_021792815.1 Pseudomonadota bacterium | reverse complement strand
CGGAAGCATCGCCCTGGCGCTTCATCCATCCCGCGACATGAGTGAGAGCGATTCAGCGCCAGGGAACGAATCCTCGCGCTCAGGTCCTGTGATTCTTGGCGGAGGGTTTCCTGCGGCGTTCGGCCGCGCGCAGCGTCGCCACCATGAAATTCCGGAAATCGATTGCAGCATCCGACAGCCGGCTCTCCCGCGGCTCGTACAGACAGACTTGCCTGCGGATGGACGGCTTGCGCAGTGGGCGCATGAGGAGGCCGAGCAGGCTTGCCAAAGGGGCCACGTAGTCCGGAGAAAACGTGATACCCAATCCCGCGGCCGACATTCCGAGTGCCGTGGAGAAGTTCTCCACGACATGCATGGACTTGGCGCGCATGTACTCGCCATGCTCGGCCAGGAGAGGAACGACATTGTGCTCATAATCGCGTCCGGCGCTGAAAACGGTAGTTCCCTCCAGGTCAGACCAACACAGTGCACGGCGCCTGCGGAGCTCATGTTGGGGAGCGCACCAGACTACCCAATCCGATCGATATAGTCGTGTCCTCAGCACGTTTGACGGGACGGTTCGATCGGGGCCGATCGCGATGTCCGCCTCTCCCATATGGACACGATCTGCGAGCCATTCCACGCCAGTGTCGCCTACGTACACGATCGTCTGCGGCTGTTGGCCGCGACAGCCGGCAATGAGCTTCGGCAGGGTGACCGCAGCCCTGGTCTGGCGCTGTAGTGCGGCAAGTAATTGATTATCATGTAAAAGTTCGCTATCCGAGCCACCCGGTGCCCGCGTGGATGCGCCGGAGCGAACACGGAGCGGGCCGCGCAGTGCCGGACACGGCGGCTCACTCGTCTTACGCTAGGACGGTCCTGTCTGCAGCAGGTGCGATGATCCGATGTTCAGCCGAGTGCGCAGCAAGCCCGATCGGGCCCCTGCCGATGTCCCTGCGAAACCACCGCAGGGACATATGCACGCGCTCTCGCATCTGTTCGAAGAACACAACCGGACACTGCAATCCTTTCTGGTTGCGCGGCTCGGCAACGAACAGGAGGCACGCGAAGTCGCGCAGGAAGCCTACGTCCGCCTTCTGCAGCTGCACCAGCCCGGAACCGTCAGCTTCCTGCGCGCCTACCTGTTCAAGACGGCGGCCAATCTCGCGGTGGACCGGATCCGTCAGCGCGCCAGCCGGGACCGGCTCGATCGCAGCGGCCCGGAGCGCGAATTCGTCGATCGGTTGAGTCCGGACCGGCGAGTCATGGCTGCCGAGGAGCTGGCCGTGCTGGAACAGGCGCTGCACGAGCTTCCCCCGGCCTACCGGCGCGCATTCGTCCTGCACCGCTTCGAAGAGTGGTCAACGGCAGAGGTGGCGCGCGAGCTCGGCGTGCAGGAACGGATGGCCCGTAATTACGTCAGCCGCGCCGCGATCTACTGCAAGCTGCGTTTGGACGGCGTTTCGCCCTCCGAGGCCACTGCGAGGGTGAGAGCATGACGGTGTTTGAGAGACAGCGGACCCGATCGGTCCGGGCGCATATTCGCGCGCTGGACGAGGCAATGGGCTGGCTGCTCCGTATCCGGGACGGGGCGCTCTCGGAGCGGGACCTGGTGCAGTGGACGCTCTGGTACGAGTCCGACGAGCGGCATAAGCGCGCGTTCGACGACATGCAGTCCTTCTGGCTCGCCTCCGGCGATCTCGCCGCAGACGCGGCGGCCCGGCAGCACCTGTTGACTCCGAGTGACGGCGGCGGGAAGGCGCGGCCCGAACGCCGCTCCCGCTCCTATCTTCAACCGCTGGGCTGGGGCCTGGCACTGGCCGCATCGATCGCGCTGCTCGCTGTCCGACTGCGCGTCCGCGTACCCGGTCCGCCTGTCAGGTTGTCTCGGCCTCCACTGGTCGAGGCCGCGCCCCAGTTCCGCAAGACGGTCCTTCCGGACGGCTCCATCGTGCAGCTGGCGCCTCGCTCCGTCGTGGTCGTGCACTACACGGCCCGGGAACGCCTGGTCACGATGCGCTCCGGCGAGGCGTACTTCTCCGTGGTGCACAACCTCGCACGGCCGTTCATCCTGACGGTCAACGACCTGATCATCCGGGACGTCGGCACAGCCTTCAACATCCGCGACGCAGGGTCCCGCACAGTCGTCACTGTGGTGCGCGGCTCTCTCGAGGTCGTCTCCGATCCGGAGCCGGGACGCACGCGTACAGCGGTGCGGCCGCTGCACGTGCGCGTCCTCGCGGGTGAACAGGTCCGCTGGGATCGGCGCGCAGCGCCGGTGCTGCGCAAGGCCAATACCGAGCGTGTGCTGGCCTGGCGCCACGGGCGGCTGGAGTATGTCGATCAGCCGCTCTCCAGCGTCATCGCCGATGTCAATCGATATGTCAAACGTCCTGTGATCATCGGTGATCGGGCGGCGGGCCGGATCCGCTTCACCGGCACCGTCTTTACGCATACCGCCGACGCGTGGGTGCAGGCGCTGCCCAATGAGTTCCCGGTCGAACTGATCTCGACCGGTGGCACGACCTTGATCCTGGCGAGCCGGCCGGCCGGGCCCACCCCGAACGGCCGGTAGGGGGCAACTGGTCGCCCCGAGTGCCGGATCCGCCCGCTCACTCGTCTTGGTCTGCACAGGGTCGGGCCGGACTCGATCCACATTTTTCGGGGGGGTCCTTTCACATGCGGAAATTGTGCTTCGCGTCCGCCGCACTGATGGCGGGCATGATGGGCTGCGGCCTGTGGTCTGCGGCCGCCCGAGCCGCGACGGCCGCGACGGCGAGCTCGCGCCGCGAGGTGCGGTTCGACATCGCGCCGCAACCGCTTGCGACCGCGCTCATTGAGTTTTCCCGCCAGGCCCACGTGCAGATCGCCGCCCCGGCTGCCTTGCTCGATCATCTGGCCACCCGCGGCGTACGGGGCCGCATGCCGATCGATGCGGCACTGCGGCGGCTGCTGTCCGGGACGCATCTTGGCTTTCATCCGGTCGGCGCCAACACGCTCGGGATCGACCGCATCGGGGTCCGCGGTGGACGGCACACGCGCTCGAGCGGCGCCGCTGTGCCCCCGGGGGCAACGGCGGCGCAGAGCGATGCCGCGGCAGTGGCCAGTGCGGGTATGGGACTGACCGGCCCCGCGCAGCTCACCGAAGTCATCGTGACCGCCACCAAGCGGCCCGAGCGCGCCGGAGATGTTGCGGCTGCACTGACGGTGTTCAACAGCGACACGCTGCTCAACGAAGGCTACACGAGCTTCAAGGATTTCGCC
>JAJYTX010000458.1 GCA_021792815.1 Pseudomonadota bacterium | reverse complement strand
TCGGTGCCCGGATCCCGCTCGAACAGCTCGAGTACATCGACGAAGTTCAGACCCCGCACCGGATCGCCGCCGATGCCCACGCAGGTGCTCTGGCCCAGCCCGATGCGGCTGGTCTGGTACACCGCCTCGTACGTCAGAGTGCCCGAGCGCGACACGATGCCCACCGCGCCTTTCTGATGGATGAAGCCCGGCATGATTCCGATCTTGCATTCGCCCGGGGTGATGACGCCCGGGCAGTTGGGTCCCACCAGACGGGTTGCCGAGCCGACCAGCGCGGCCTTCACACGCACCATGTCGTTGACCGGCACGCCCTCGGTGATGCATACGGCGAGTTCGATGCCGGCGTCGGAGGCTTCCAGGATCGCATCCGCCGCGCCCGCCGCCGGCACGTAGATCATGCTGGCGGTGGCTCCGGTCTGGCGCACGGCGTCTTTGACGGTATCGAACACCGGCAGACCCAGGTGCTGCTGCCCACCGCGGCCCGGCGTGACGCCGCCGACGAGCTGCGTGCCGTAGGCGAGCGCCTGTTCGGAGTGGAAGGTGCCCTGCTTCCCGGTGAAGCCCTGACAGATCACCTTGGTATGTTTATTGACCAGAATACTCATGCTGAACCCTTACGTTCTGCCGGATGCAGTAGTTCATGACCCAGTAATTTACAGTACGACCGGAATGCTCCCTCGCACAAACCCTCTCGCGGGCACGCCGCAAGCTCGTTGCGCGGCGCACGACACGCTTCACGCAAGCCCCGGGGTGTCCGTCCCGGGGCGGCCGTTCGCCGCCGGCGGCGCACCCGCAGGTCCGCGCCCGGGCGCCTGCCGCGCGCCGCCCGGCAACATCCTGTCCGCCGCTCGCCCTCCTACGCGGCCGCCTTGCCTGCGGCAAGTGCCACAACCTTGCGCGCGGCATCGGTGAGATCAGTGGCCGGAGTGATGGTGAGCCCGCTGCCGGCGAGCCGGTCGCGCGCCTTGTCGGCGTTGGTGCCCTCGAGGCGCACCACCACCGGCACCTTCACGCCCACCTGCTTCACGGCATTGATCACGCCATCGGCGATCATGTCGCAACGCACGATGCCGCCGAAGATATTGACCAGCACAGCGGTCACCTTGGGATTGGACAGGATGAGCTGGAAGGCGTGCGTCACCCGCTCGCTGGTGGCCCCGCCGCCGACATCGAGGAAGTTGGCCGGCTGTCCGCCATGCAGCTTGATCAGGTCCATGGTGGCCATCGCCAGTCCCGCGCCGTTGACCATGCAGGCGATATCGCCGTCGAGCGAGACGTAATTGAGCTCGTGCTCGGCGGCCCGACGCTCCATCGGATCTTCCTGGCTGGAATCGCGCAGACTCGCCAGGTCGGGATGACGAAACACGGCGTTGGCGTCGATGTTGAGCTTGGCATCGAGCGCCACGAGCGCGCCGGCCTGGGTGACGATCAGCGGGTTCACCTCGACCAGGCTCGCATCCTGCTCGAGATACAGCCGGTAGAGCGCGAGCACCAGCGACTCGAACTGCCGGATCTGATTCCCGGCGAGTCCGAGACCGAAGGCGAGTTCCCGGGCCTGGTGGGGCTGCAGCCCCGCCGCCGGATGCACCGAGACGGAGAGAATCTGCTCCGGGGTTTTCTCGGCGACTTCCTCGATTTCCATGCCGCCGGCGCTCGAGGCGATCAGGGCGATGCGGCCCTTCTCGCGATTCAGGGTGAGAGAGAGATAGATCTCGCGGGCGATCTGCGAGCCGGACTCCACGTAGACCTTCTCCACCGGCAGGCCCTCCGGGCCGGTCTGCTTGGTCGCAAGGCGCGTGCCGAGCATGGCCTGGGCGGCGGCGCGGACCGCATCGAGGTCGCGGGCAAGCTTCACACCCCCCGCCTTGCCGCGCCCGCCGGCATGCACCTGAGCCTTGACGACCCAGACCGGACCACCCAGGGACCGGGCGGCGGCTACGGCTTCCTCGGCGCTGGCGGCGACTGCGCCGGCCGGAACCGGGATCCCGTAGCGTCTGAATATCTCTTTCGCTTGATATTCGTGCAGATTCATCGTGTGCTCTTGAGTCTTGGCCAAAGACGTGAATTTCGGATTTTGACCAAAAACGGCGGCCACCGCCAGCTCAAGACGTCGAGATCGCGAAACTCCGGAGAATTTCCGGGCATTGCCGCGCCCCAGTGCGACACTCGTCCCGCCCCGACCCGCGCCGCAGTGATACAGTCTCCCGCCGCCCGCGAGTCACTGAGCCAGCCCGATCTCATGCCGGCCACCGCCGCGATTCCCCCTTCCGCTCCAGCCGACCTCGCGCGCCGGGTCTCCGGCTGGCTGAATGTGTACCGGGTGCTGGTCCCGGCGGTGCTGGTGAGCGTGCTGTTGCTGGCCGAGCGCAGCGTCGACACGCTGCCCCATCCGCTGCTGTTCCCGGTGACCTGCGGGGCGTATTTCGCGGCCGCCGTGACGCTGATCATCGTGCAGCGCCTGACCCGCGCGGCGCCGCTGCTGACACCGCTCGCCAACGGTGTGCTCGACTCCTCGGCCATCGGGCTGATCCTGTACGCAAGCGGCGGCGTCTCGAGCGGTTTCGGGATTCTGCTCGCACTGCCGGTGCTTGCCCTGACGCTGCTCGCACGCCGCCGCGACGCGCTGCTCATCGCGGCGCTGGCCGCGCTCGCCGTACTGGTGCCCCAGTTCCTGATCGGCTTGCGCTCGGGTCATCAGGACTACACCACCGCCGGAGTGCTCGGGGCGGTGCTGTTCGCCATCGCACTCTCGGCCGCACCGCTCGCCGATCGCATCCGCGAGAGCGAAGCGACGGTACGCCGGCAGGAAATCGATCTCGCCAATCTGGCGCAGCTGTCGCAGTACATCGTGCGCCACCTGCGCGAAAGCATCCTGGTGGTCGACCTGGAGGACCGCATCCGCCTGATCAACGATTCCGCCGCGCAAATGCTCGGCGCCGAGCACGCTCGCCCCGAGGTGCCGCTCGCCAAGGTGTCGCCGCGATTGATGCAGCTGCTCGTGCGGTGGCGTGAAAGTGTCGGCACCACCGGCATTTTCGCCGCGGAAGATCCGACCTTCGTCGGTGCGGATGGCGCCAGGCTGATCCGGGCGCATTTCGCGGCCCTCGGTGAAGCGAGCCCCGCGCCCGTGCTGGTCTTCCTCGAGGACACCAGCCTCATCGCCGAGAAGGTCCAGCAGTCGAAGCTCGCCGCCCTGGGGCGCCTCTCGGCCAGCATCGCCCACGAGATCCGCAACCCCGTCGGCGC
>JAJYTX010000457.1 GCA_021792815.1 Pseudomonadota bacterium | reverse complement strand
TCGAAGCTCAGCGAGACCGCGAGGCCCGGGTCCTCGAGCGAGGTCTGCGCGGCGTATTCCTCGTCGGCACACTGCGGATCGTCGCGCAGGCGGCGCATCTGCCAGCTGGTCTCCGACCAGGCGGCCCTGAGCGCACTCCAGGGCTCATCGAGCACCCACTCCTGCCCGATCCGCACCCGCAGCTGCATCCGGCGCGTGGGGATCCCGAGCCGCAGCGCCGTGAGGCCGTGCGCGGCGAGAATGTCCGCGACCCGGTCTTCGCACTGCGCGCCGATCTGCAGCACCACGCCCGGCTCTTCGGCGAACAGCTGCTCGAGCGCCGAGCCGCGCGCCGGCGGCAGACTGAGCTCCAGGCCGCAGTGACCCGCGAAGGCCATCTCCAGCACCGTCACGATCAGGCCGCCGTCGGAGCGGTCGTGATAGGCGAGCACCCGATCCTCGCGGCGCAGCTCGGCGAGCGCCGCGGCCAGCCGGACCAGCCGCTGCGGATCATCGAGGTCGGCAGGCGCCTCGCCGAGCTGTCCGTACACCTGCGCCAGCGCCGAGCCTCCGAGCCGATGACGGCCGGCGCTGAGATCGATCAGCCACAGCGCCTCGTCTTCGCGGGCGCGCAGCACCGGCGTCAGGGTCCTGCGCGCATCGCGCACCGGCGCAAACGCCGACACGATGAGCGAGACCGGCGCCACCACGGATTGCTCGCCGGCCTCGTCCCGCCAACGGGTGCTCATCGACAGCGAGTCCTTGCCCACCGGGATCGCGATGCCGAGCGCCGGACACAACTCCCGGCCGACCGCGCGCACGGTCTCGTAGAGCGCCGCGTCCTCCCCCGGCTCGCCGCAGGCCGCCATCCAGTTGGCCGAGAGGCGGATCCGGCCCAGCGTGCCGATGTCGGCCGCCAGGATGTTGGTGATGGCCTCGGCCACCGCGAGGCGTCCGGAAGCCGGGGCATCGAGCAGCGCCACCGGCGTGCGCTCGCCCATGGACATGGCCTCTGCCGCGTGGCCCCGGTAGTCAGCGAGCGTCACCGCTACGTCGCTCACCGGGACCTGCCACGGTCCGGCGAGCGGATCGCGGCTGACCAGTCCGCCCACCGTGCGATCACCGATGGTGATGAGGAAGGTCTTGTCGGCCACGGCCGGCAGGCGCAGCACGCGATACAGCGCCTCGCGCACTTCGATGGACGCGAGCTCGAGCGCCCGGCGCGCCGGGGCCACGCTGCGCACCTCGCGGGTCATGCGCGGCGGCTTGCCGAGCAGCACCTCGAGCGGCATGTCGATCGGCTCACCGCCGAGCAGCGGATCGCGCACGGTGAGTCGGCCGGTGCCGTCGAGCTCGCCGATGACGGCGAACGGACAGCGCTCGCGCGCCGCGATCGCGCTGAACAGGGCCAGGTCCGCCGGTGCGACCACGACGACGTAGCGCTCCTGGGCCTCGTTGCACCACAGCTCGAGCGGCGACAGGCCGGGCTCGGCGCTTGGGATCGCGCGCAGGTCGAGCTTCGCGCCGCGCTGACTGTGCGCCACCGCCTCCGGCACGGCGTTCGACAATCCTCCGGCTCCCACATCGTGAATGAGCAGGATGGGGTTGGCCTCGCCCAGGGCCCAGCAGCCGTCGATGACCTCCTGGGCGCGGCGCTGGATCTCGGCGTTGCCGCGCTGCACCGACGCGAAGTCGAGATCGGCGTGCGAGGCGCCGCTGTCGAGGGAGGAGGCGGCGCCGCCGCCGAGCCCGATGAGCATCGCCGGCCCGCCGAGCACGATGAGCTGACCGCCCACCGGCACTGCGGATTTCTCGACGTGCTCGCGGCGCACATTGCCGAGGCCGCCCGCGATCATGATGGGCTTGTGGTAGCCGCGCACCCGGCCTGGCGCATCTTCCGGGGCCTGCCACTCGAAGGTGCGGAAGTAGCCGCAGATGGCCGGCCGGCCGAATTCGTTGTTGAACGAGGCCGCGCCGATCGGCGCCTCGAGCATGATCTCGAGCGCCGGGGCCAGGCGCGCCGGTCCCGCGAACGGCCGCTCCCAGGGCCGCTCGTATCCCGGAATGCGCAGGTTCGACACCGTGAAACCGGTCAGTCCCGCCTTGGGCCGGGCGCCGCGGCCCGTCGCGCCCTCGTCGCGGATCTCGCCTCCCGAGCCGGTCGCCGCGCCCGGGAAGGGCGAGATGGCGGTCGGATGGTTGTGGGTCTCGACCTTGATCAGGATGTCGATCGGCTCGGCGCACGCCTGGTAGGCGCCGCTGCGCGGATCGGGGAAGTAGCGCACGCCGTGCGCGCCCTCGATCACCGCGGCGTTGTCGCGGTACGCCGAGAGCACCCCCTGCGGATGACAGGCGTGGCTGTGACGGATCATCGCGAACAGCGAGTCCTCGCGCGCCTCGCCGTCGATGATCCAGCGGGCGTTGAAGATCTTGTGCCGGCAGTGCTCGGAGTTCGCCTGCGCGAACATCATCAGCTCGGCATCGGTCGGATCACGCCCGAGCTGCGCGAAGCTCGCGAGCAGGTAATCGATCTCGTCCGGGGATAGAGCCAGCCCCATCTCGCGGTTGGCGGCCTCGAGCGCCGCGCGTCCCCCGGCGAGCGCGATGTGGCGCACGGGCCTCGGCGCAGCCTGACGGAACAGCCCGCCGACCTCGGCCGGATCGAACAGCGCCTGCTCGGTCATGCGATCGAGCAAGGTCGTCGAGAGGCGCGCAAGCCTCGCCGCACCCGGGGCGCGCGCCGCCGTCAGCCGGTACTCGATGCCGCGCTCGATGCGCCGCACCGCCTCGAGCGCGCACACCCGGGCAATGTCCGTCGCCTTGCTCGACCACGGAGAAATCGTCCCCTCGCGCGGCACCACCCACAGCGCCTGCCCCCCCGGCTCGCCCGGCGGAAGGGTCGGGCCGTAGGTCAGCAGCCGCTCGAGGCGCTGCCGCTCGTCGGGGCCGAGCGGCCGATCGAGGGCCACGAAGTGCACGAAGCGCGCCGCGAGCGCCGTGATCCCGGGCTCCAGCGCGCGCAGCCGCCCGATGAGCTTCTCGATCCGAAAACCGGACAGGGCCGGAGCACCCGGCAGCGTCAGAACCAGGGGCTCGCTCATGGAGGCGATTTACTTTTTCTCGCCCGGGGGCACCGAGTACAGCGGCATCGGAAACTGCGCCACGCTCGCCCCGCCCTCGAGCGCCGTGATCTTGCTCACCCCCTGCTTCTTGACCTCGTCGATGCGCAGCACCGAGTGCAGCGGCAGGAAGGTGCGCTTGACCCCGCTGAATTCGCTCT
>JAJYTX010000001.1:11913-92887 GCA_021792815.1 Pseudomonadota bacterium | reverse complement strand
GCGGACGGCACCTCCTCGACCGCCAGCATGAGCTTGCGTCGACTCAAAGAGGAGTTCCTGTTGTGTTGAAAACAAGATGTTACGCCTCTTTGATCGCGTTGTACATGAAATTAACTTAGCGGCGATGGGCTTAAGGATGAAGTCGGGAATCAATAGGCCACCGTCATGTCTTGCGAGTCGTACCTGCGGCAATACGGTATGGGTAATTGACAGAAAATGCGGATGCACTTCAAAAAATGCCTGGAGTTCGCGCTCGCTCACATCAGGGCTATTAATCAGAACCTCTAGCTTCTCGACCTCGATTTGGACGCCAAAGTTGTCACGGTGAACAGTAACGAGCCCTATGCGCCTCTTGTCGGCAGGACCGAAATAGTACCGACTTTCAAGCTCCTCGCGGGATTTTAGGGCGGGTGCAACAGTGTATCGACCTCGCTCATATCTAACGACGAATCCCATATTGTCCAGGTCAGACAGTACCGCTTCGCGGTAGGCTTCGACTCTTGCCTTTATTTCGTCGGCGCCATAGTTATTGCCGTCGTGCGCGTCGATAAAGTCTGCGTCATTCTCCTCATCTTCCTCAGGGGTGCCGTCATCTTGAGCGAACTCTAGACCCGCTGATCTATCATCTCTCCCAGGCCTCGTGGCGATCGTAACGATCGGGATCGTGCGCCATTTCTTTCCGTCGAACATGGCAACGGTATCTGGAAGATCCCGAATCCTGTGGTTTAGGGCTATCAGATTGGCACAGGCCTTCCGGTTTCCGGGTCCACATAATCTCCCCGTATCACGACGACGTCGACTATCAGTTCAGAAGTAGCCGGGGAGTTAATCACTGCAAAGACTCGGTCATAAGAGACGCGAACAACGTGGATGCCCCGCGGACCCCACCGCTCTTCGTAGGATCTGGTCGTACTCCCGGCTACCTCAAGAACATGGATCATCGTCAGGAAATCTCATGATTCCATCAGTTAGAAATTCCATTATATGACCGCAATGACAGACTAGGGAGTGCTTGCGCCATCGAATGTCTACCGGAGCCACTTCTGGTAACTATCATGCTGACCACCACCGACACAGCGAAGATTGCCTTTGCAGCCTGCATGTGGTCCAGCAAGCGAAAATGGGTGACATTCGCTCTTTCAAGTCCGGTTCTGGACATGGCGCCAACGTTAGAGCCGAGTTGCTGGCATCCGACTCATGCTTAATTCTGCCTGTCGCTGCTGATGGCGTTCTGTGTTGACCAATTGGCACGCAATCCCGAGGGGCTGACAGGATAAAATGGCTATTTGAGCGAGGAGCCTCCATGCCGCCGCTCCACCTCGCCCATAAGTTCGTCGACGGTCGGATTGCCCAGGATTGCGTCGCGCTTGGCGATGTAGTCCCCGTGCGCAGGGTCGAACTGCTGAAGAAACCGGACCATGCCGACTGGCCCCAATGCCTTGACAAGCGCATCAATGCCGGCTCGCCGGAACTCTGCAAGAGTCGCACTGCCGCCGTTGATGGTCTCTACAGTCGTTTTCATCGTGTAACGAGCCCAGAATGCTGGTTTTGGGTTGGCGAGATGCGTCGTAGGCTTGGCGTTTTCGGTCGGAGCGCGATTTTGCGGTTGTCGAGCTATCTTCCGTGAGCTCTTGCCGGATTCAAGTTATCTAGCGCGTCGGTGACCCGAAGAATCGGTATGTCCTGATGTTTTCTCAACGCGAGCAAATGTGAGTCGCCCGAGACGATGAGATCAGCTTTGGCCGCGAGGGCGCACGCAATGACGTGATCGTCGTCCGGGTCGGCCAGAACGGTAGGCGGGACCGCCGCAGGTTCCACAACGGTGACGATACGTTGGTAGCGCTGCCGCAGTTGGTTCGGTGTGAGGCGGGTGGCTGCGGCGACTTTCGCCAGCTTGTGATAGCCCAGGACTTCCTCGAGCTCGTCAAGCAAGACCGGGCTGGAAAAGAACAGAAGCGGGAGAGTGCCGGACCGGAAAATAAGCCGATGCGGCGGTCCTTTCCACGGGAGCGCCGATACCACTGTGTTCGTGTCGAGAACGAGACGCAACGCGGGGGGGGGGGGACAGGGGATGATCAGCGGTTTGACGGACGCTGATTTCGTCGGGCTACCCGTAGAGCGGTGATCTCCGCTTCTATTTCCTCAGGGCTCAGTGCGGGTACCCCGGACTTTGCGACTTCGTCGGCGACCGCCAGGAAATCCTTGAGAGCCTCGGCGCGAACTTTCGAGCTGAGGAAGTCCACGAAATCCGATACCTCGGCGCGCCGTGCTGGAGGAAGTGCCTGCAGCTTCTCGAGCAACGCCGGATCGAGCTGAGCGTTCATCAAATCACTCCTGTCCCGCAGGGTCTCGAACGTAGCAAGCCCGCAGTCGGGCTGCTAAGAGAATAGCTCCATCTGTGGAACGGTTCCATCCTGCATTTCTCCGTCTTTTCGCGAGATATTCTGGTGATTGGTCTGACCTCGCGGTGGCGCGGTCGGCTGAGGTGAGTGGATTGGGGTAGGGGTAGTCTCGCGCTTCCCGGCGCGTAGCCCGTCGAGGTAGTCAGCCCACGCCTGCATCATCTTGCTCCTGTCCGCCAGCCGCTCAGCCCGGTTGTACGCCGCCCGGACCTTGTTCCGCTCCGCATGGGCGAGCTGCAATTCAATCAGATCCGGATGCCATCCCAGCTCGTTGAGGCAGGTGCAGGCCATGGCGCGGAAGCCGTGGGCGGTCATTTCGCCGCGGGCATAGCCGAGGCGTCTCAGGGCGGCATTCACGGTGTTCACGGACATCGGCCGATCCCGGCTTTGCAGGGACGGGAAGATGTATCGGCTCTTGCGGGCGATGCTGCGGAGATCACGGAGGAGGGCGACAGCCTGGGTGGACAGCGGGACGATGTGCCGCTCCCGCATCTTCATGCGCTCGGCCGGGATGCGCCATTTCGCCGCATTCAGGTCGATCTCGCTCCATTCCGCCGCTCGAAGCTCGCTGGGACGAACGAAGACGAGAGGGGACAGCTTCAGGGCAATCGCCGTCGTCGGGTGTCCGACGTAGGCACCGATGCTGCGGAGCAGGGTGCCGATCTTCTGTGGCTCCGTGATGGCGGCGCGGTTTTCGACCACGACCGGCGCCAGGGCGCCCCGCAGATCCGAGGTGATGTCTCGAGTCGCACGCCCCGTCGCAATGGCGTACCGGAAGATCTGGCTGCAGCGCTGCAAGGCTCGGTGCGCCGTCTCGTGCATTCCTCGGGCCTCGATCGGCCGCAGCACGGTCAGGAGCTCGGGCGCGGTGATCTCGGCAATGGGCCGGGAGCCCAGGCGAGGGTAGATGAACGCGTTCAGGATCCACCGCGCCTTGCTCATCGTGATCTCGGCCAGCTTCTTAGACTGCAGAGCCAGCCATTCCTCGGCGATCCGCTTGAAGCTGTTCTCGAGCGCAATCTTATTCGTCCGGCGCTGGACGCTGGGATCGATGCCTCTCACGACGAGCTGGCGGGCTTCCTCGCGCTGTTCCCGGGCGTACTTCAGCGCCACGTCGGGGTAGACGCCGAGGGAGATCCCGCACTCCTTGCCGCCGAAGTAGTACTTGAAGCGCCACCAGCGCGATCCGTTGGGGTTCATCAGCAGATAGAGGCCGCAGTCGTCCGAGACCTTGTAGGCCTTCTCTCTGGGCTTGAGGCTTCGAATCTTCGTATCCGACAGCATGGCGGCACTCCTTCGAAATGCGGGGTAGCCGGGACTCATCCTCTCGCGTAACCAGGACTTGTCCTCGGAGGCGACCGGGACTCACCCGCAGGGGTAACCCGAACTCCCCTGGGACTCACCCCCGGATATCCGGGTCTCACCCGGGGGTAACCCGAACTCGCCTCGGTCCAGACCAGGGACTCACAAAAATCGGGACTCACACTCGCCCGCAGTTACCCCCACTCTGACCGCCGGGCGTGTTATCATGCTGGTGGATTGCGGTGGACGGACTGCGCTTCGGAAACCCTACGATTTCCTGGGTTTTGGCGCAATGTTGGGATGAAACGGGACGGGTTGGGAAAGCGGGTTTTGAGCCCGCCTGGTGCCCGGGGCCGGACTCGAACCGGCATGGGGTTGCCCCCGAGGGATTTTAAGTCCCTTGCGTCTACCGATTTCGCCACCCGGGCAGACGATCGAAATCAATGCCTTGCGAGAGGATCCGTTAATTCCTCGCGTTTCACTGGCGTTGCCGTGTTGCGGCCGTTCCGTGCCGCCGGCTTGCATCAGGGCGCCGCAGTGTACACCGTGACGGACTGGTCCGAATCCCGGGCACTCGCAGTGCGGGCTCAGGCAGGGCCCGGGGCGGGGCATGGATCCCGGGAGCGCATGCCAGTCAGGAAATGCAGGACGCTGCGAATCTCCCGGGCCGGTGAGCGGACCGCGGAAGCGCCCGGCGCCGTGGGCCGAGGTCGAGCGGGCGGGGAGAGGGGGCGATGCTTCGCCCCGAAAGACCGTATTCCGCGGCATCATCCCTTTGGCCCGCCCGGGCCGGCGCCTCCCTTTGAGGTCTACCGATTTTGCCGTCCGGGCGAGGCAGGGGGGGCACTGTGCCGAATCCGGGCACTTGCCGTGGACCAAAACAGGCCGCAAATCAATACGGAACGGTGCCTATGGAGATATGCGGATAAATTGGCGAGACTTGGTCTTACCGCGAACCTTCCGGGGCAATAGACTTCCAATCGGGGGACATGTCCGATTCCACACTCAAGGGCGAGAACGTTCATCTCTGGCGTGGCGAGCGCCACGTGCTACGCGGGGTGCACTTCTCAGTGAGCGCCGGACAGTGCCTTCAGCTCACCGGGCCCAACGGGGCGGGCAAGACCACCCTGCTGCGCACCGTGTGCTGCCTGTCTTACCCGGAGGAGGGGCGGATCAGCTGGCGTGGGGCGGACGTGCGCGCGGACCTGCCGGCCTTCCATGCGCAGCTCGCCTACCTCGGCCACGAGCCTCCGCTCAAAATGGAGCTGACCGCGCGGGAGAACCTGCAGTACTGGGTGGGTGTGCGGCGCCGGCTCTCACAGGCCGCAGTCGATGCGTCGCTCGATAGGGTGGGGGCCACCCGCTGGGCGGACCGCCCGGTGCGCACCCTCTCCGCCGGGCAGAAGCGGCGCGCGGCGCTGGCGGGCCTCACGCTGATGCGCGTTCCGCTGTGGCTGCTCGATGAGCCGACCACCAATCTCGATACGGAAGGACAGAGGCTCGTCGGGCGGCTGATCGATGAGCATCTGGCCGAAGGGGGCCTCGCCATCGCTGCGGTGCACCACGAGCTCACCGTCTCCGCGCAGGGTCTGCGGCGCCTGGAGCTGCAGCTTTGAACGAGATCGCCGCTCAGGCGCCGACGGAGCCGCTGCTGATGTCCCAGAGCCGGCACGCGCCCTCGTCGCTCGCCGTGGCGCGCCTGATGCTCTTGCGGGACCTCAAGCTCGCCTCCCGCAAGGCGAGCCAGCTGGTGCAGCCGCTGGCGTTCTTCGCCATCGTCATCACCCTCTTTCCGCTCGCCGTCACCCCGGAACTGCCCAAGCTGCGCCACATCGCCCCAGGTGTGGTATGGGCGGCGGCTTTGCTATCCTCGCTGCTCGCGCTGGAGTTTCTGTTCCGCGACGATGCGCAGGACGGCACGCTCGAACAGTACGCGCTCTCGGGCCGCTCGCTCACCGGGCTGCTCGTGGCCAAGACCGCCGCGCACTGGTTGCTCACGGGCCTGCCGCTCGCGCTGATGGCGCCGCTCGCCGGCGCCGCGCTCGGGATTCCAAACGCGGCGCTGCCGGGAGTGCTGGCCTCGGTGACGGTCGGCACCGTGACACTGAGTCTCATTGGGGCGGTAGGTGCGGCGCTCACGCTCGGGGTGAGGCGCGCGGGGGCTCTGCTCTCGCTCCTGACGCTGCCGCTCGAGATCCCGGTGCTGATCTTCGGGGCGCGGGCGATGAAGCTGGCGATCGCGGCCCAGCCCTACGGGGCGCCGCTCACGCTGCTGGCAGGGCTCGCGGTGCTTGGCGTGACATTGGCTCCGCTTGCTGTCTCGGCGGCCGTGCGCATCAATTTGGAGTGAGACATATGGAGGCTCCTTAGCAATGGCCTGGACCTGGTTTCACCGTCTCGCCTCGCCACCGCATATCTATCGGACGGCGGGCCGCCTCACGCCCTGGCTCGCCTGGCCGGCGGCGCTGCTCATCGTCGCCGGGCTCATCGGCGGGTTGTATCTCGCGCCCCCCGATTATCAGCAGGGCGACGGCTACCGCATCATGTACGTACATGCCCCCAGTGCATGGCTCTCACTCATGGTGTATACGATCATGGCGGTTGCCGGGGGGATCGGGCTCATCTGGCGGATGAAGGTGGCGCACGCCGTGGCGGCCGCCAGCGCACCCATAGGCGCCTCATTCACCCTCGCGACGCTCGTCACCGGGTCGCTGTGGGGCAAGCCGATGTGGGGCACCTACTGGGCCTGGGATCCGCGCCTGACCTCCGAGCTGATCCTGTTTTTCATGTACCTCGGCTACATGGGGCTGCGCGCCGCGTTCGAGGATGTGCAGCGGGCCGATCGGATCAGCGCGGTCCTGGCGGTCGTGGGATTGGTCGACGTGCCGATCGTTCATTATTCGGTTGTGTGGTGGAACTCTTTGCATCAGGGACCGTCGGTCATGTATTTGGGCAAGCCGACCATGCCGCCTTCGATGCTCGTGCCGCTGCTCATCATGTTCTTGGGATTCACGTTGTTCTTCGGCGCGGTGCTCATGATGCGCCTGCGCGGGGAGGTGCTCCTGCGCGAGCGCACGGCAACCTGGGTACGCGAGGCGATTCGCACATGAGCTCCTTCCATTCCTTTTACGGTTTCCTCGACATGGGCGGCTACGCCCCCTTCGTCTGGCCGGCCTACGCGGTGACCTTCACCGTCATGGGATTGAACATCTACTGGGCGAAGCGGCTGCTGCGCCGCGCGCGCCAGGCGGCGCGGCGCAGGATCGCCGTGCAGGAGGAAACCCACCTCGCCGGCCCCACCGAGGAGCCCTCGGTATGACCCCGCGTCGCCGTCGTTTGCTGCTCGTGCTCGGCATCATGGCCGGAGTGTCGGTGGCCGGGGTGCTGGTGCTCAGCGCCTTCCGCCAGAACGTCGATTTCTACTTCGTGCCGACGCAGGTGGTCGACGGGAAGGTCCACCCCGGTGAGACATTCCGCATGGGAGGCCTCGTCGCCAAGGGCAGCGTCTATCGCAAGCCCGGCAGCATGGAGATACATTTCGACGTCACCGACCTCAAGAACGAGGTGCCGGTCGTCTACACCGGCGTGCTGCCCGACCTGTTCCGTGAGAACGCCGGAGTGATCGTGCACGGCAAGCTGCTGCCCGACGGCGTCTTCCTCGCCGATCAGGTGCTCGCCAAGCACAATCAGTACTACCGCCCGCCGGGCATTCATCAAGCGTGGGGCATCCGTCACGGCGAGCCGCGCGATCCGGCGCTGTATACGCCGCAGCAGTCGCGTGCGATCGAGCAGCTGGCGGCCAATAATGGGAGCAACCGATGATCCCCGAGCTCGGCAATTTCGCCCTGATCCTGGCATTGCTGCTCGCGGCCGTGCAGGCTTTCTTCGGCATCGCCGGGCCCGCGCTCGGGCGCGAGCGCTGGATCGCGGCGGTGACCCCCGCCGTGGCCGGCCAGTTCGTCATGGTCGCGACCTCCATCGGATGCCTGGTGGCCTCGTTCGTGGCCAACGATTTCTCGGTGCTCTACGTCGCGCACAACTCCAACTCCGCGCTGCCGCTGTTTTACCGGATCGCCGGGGTCTGGGGGGCGCACTCCGGGTCGCTGCTGCTGTGGATCTTCCTGCTCAACTGCTGGACGGTGGCTGCCGCCTTCGGCACCGCGCGCCTGCCGCGCGAGTTCTCCGCCCGCGTGTTGGGAGTGCTCGGGACCGTCAGCCTGGGCTTCCTGCTCTACACCGTCATCACCTCCGATCCGTTCCTGCGGGTGAGCCCGCCCTGGCCGGACGGGGCGGGCCTCAACCCCATCCTGCAGGACCCGGGCCTCGCGATCCACCCGCCGATGCTGTACACCGGCTACGTCGGACTCTCGGTGGCCTTCGCGTTCGCCGGCGCGGCGCTGCTCGAAGGTCGGCTCGATCGGGAATGGGCGCGCTGGACGCGACCGTGGACGACGGCGGCGTGGGCGTTTCTCACCTGTGGCATCGCCTTGGGCAGCTGGTGGGCGTATTACACGCTCGGCTGGGGCGGATTCTGGTTCTGGGATCCGGTCGAGAACGCCTCGTTCATGCCCTGGCTCATGGCCACCGCGCTCATTCACTCGCTGGCGGTGACGGAGAAGCGCGGCCTGTTCAAGAGCTGGACGCTGCTGCTCGCGGTGCTCGGCTTCTCGCTCAGCCTGGTCGGCACCTTCCTCGTGCGCTCCGGTGTGCTCATCTCGGTGCACTCATTCGTGGCGAGCCCGGGCCGCGGGGAGTTCCTGCTCGCGTTTCTCATCGTCATGATCGGCTCGGCGCTGGCTCTGTACGCCTGGCGGGCGCCGCTTTTGAAATCCGAGACCGGCTTCGAGCTCACCGCGCGCGAGTCCTTCCTGCTCTTCAACAACATTCTGCTCGTGACGGCCTGCGGCACGGTGTTCGCCGGGGAGATGGCGCCGATCGTCTCCCTCGCCCTCGGCCTGGGCAAGCTCTCGGTCGGTCCGCCGTACTTCGACCCCACGTTCCTGATGTCGATACTGCCGCTGCTCGCGTTGCTGCCGTTCGGGATCCACGCCCGCTGGAAGCGCGGCGGCCTCGGCGGGCGCGGCCGCGTGCTGTTGATCGCGCTCGCGGCCGCGGCGGTCATCGGCTGTGCGGTGGCCTTCGGCGTATTCACCGGCGCGGGCGTGCTCTCCCCGGTGGGCATGACGCTCGGGGCATGGATCATCATCTCCTCGCTGATCGATCCGATCGAGCGGCTGCGCCGGCGCATCTCCATTCCCCGCTCGGTGCTCGGCATGACCGTCGCGCACATCGGGCTCGGAATCTTCGTGTTTGCGATCACCTCCGTGCAGGCCTTTACGGCCGAGCAGGACGTGGCGCTGAGGAACGGGATGATCGCCCGCGACGGCGGCTATACGTTCCAGTTCCAGGGCACCGAGGCGGTTCACGGGCCGAACTACGGCGGGGTGCAGGCGCGGATCATCGTCACGCGCGAGGGCAAGCCGGTGACGGTGATGTACCCGGCCAAGCGCACCTATTGGGTGCAGCACATCGTGACCACGCATTCGGCGATCTTCATCCATGACGGCAGCAACATCCTGGTCGCCCTCGGTCAGGATCTCGGCAACGGCCGCTGGAGCTTTCGCCTGCAGGTGCGGCCGCTGGTGCTGTATATCTGGATCGCCGCGCTCATCATGGCCGCCGGTGGCCTGATCGCACTCACCGACAGGCGCTACCGCATCGAGCCCTCGGGCGCCGAGGAGGCGGCCAAGGCGCTGTCGGCGGGAGGCCGCACGGAATGAAAGGCCGCTACCTCATACCGCTCGGGGTGTTCGCGGTGATTGCGACGATGCTCGCGCTCGGCATCGAGCAGGCTCCGCGCAAGGACCTCGTGCCCTCGCCGCTCATCGGCAAGGCCGCGCCCATCTTCTCGCTGCCGAGTCTCGCCAATCCTCGCAAGCTCGTCACCTCGGCGCAGCTGCGCGGACACTGGTACCTCTTCAACGTGTGGGGGACGTGGTGCATCTCCTGCCGCATGGAGGAGCCGGAGCTGCTCGCCATCGCCCGCACCGGATTGGTGCCGTTGATCGGCCTCGATTGGAAGGACACGCGCTCGGATGCGATCACCTACCTGCACCGGGCGGGCGATCCGTACCGGAAGATCGCGTTCGATCCGGGCGGGCTCGAGGCGATCCAGTGGGGCGTGTACGGCGCGCCGGAGACCTTCCTCGTCAATCCCCAGGGGATCATCGTGTACAAGTACATCGGCCCGATCACCCCGGGCGCCTGGACGCGGGATTTTCTGCCGCGGCTGCCGGCGGCTCACGCGGTGGCAGGGTCATGAGACGCCTGCCGCCGCTGCGCACCGCGCTCCTGACCGCGCTCGCGCTGCTCGTTGCGCCCTTTGCGCACGCGATCGCGCCGACGCGCATGCCGACTCCCGCGCTGCAGGCGCGTTACGAACGGCTGATCCACGGCTTTCGCTGCATGCAGTGCCAGGACGAGTCGCTCGCGAACTCCCCGGTCAGCCTCGCCGCGGACATGCGCCGGCAGATCCGCCAGATGCTGATGGCCGGGCGGACCGACCAGCAGATCCGCCACTTTTTCGTCTCCCGCTACGGCTATTTCATCCTGTTCAAGCCCCCCTTCGTGTTGAAAACCGCATGGCTGTGGCTCGCCCCGGGCGTGCTGCTGGTCACCGGCACGGTCAGCGCCGGGTGGGTGATCCGCCGGCGTGCGGCGTTGGCCGCCGCTGACGACAACGACGAGGATGTGCCCGGTGATGACGGTGTTGCCCGCCCAGGAAATCACAACTGATGATCGTATTTATCCTTTTCGCGGCGATGCTCACCGTGATCGCCGCCGGCCTCGTCGTGATTCCGCTCATCCGCCCGCTGCGCACGCCGCTGCCGTCCGCGCCCTGGGCGGCGATCCTCAGCTGCGTGCTGCTCGCCGGCGGCTCGACGGCGCTGTACCTGAAGTTCAGCAACTGGTCGTGGCGGCTCAATCCGGGCATCGCCTCGCCCGAGTCCCCGATCGAGGTGTTGATTCATCACCTCGACGATCATCCGGGCGATCTTGACGACTGGCTGAAGCTCGGTCGCTCCTACGACATCCTGGAGGAGTATCCGCTCGCGGTGCGGGCGTTCGAGCGGGCGGACAAGGTCGCTCACGGACGCAGCGCGCCGGCGCTGATCGACGAAGCCGAGGCGATGATCATGATTCACGACAGCTCGCTCGAAGGCCGTGCGGGGCGGCTCTTCGATCGCGCGCTCGCGCTCGATCCGAATTCGCCCAAGGCGCTGTTTTTCGGGGCGGCGACGGCGCTGCGCCAGGGCGACCTCACCTTGGCGCGCGCGCGCTTCAGCAAGCTCCTCGCCATGAATCCGCCGGCCAATGTCAAGGTGGTGCTGAGACGAGAAATAGCAGGCATCGACAGCAAACTTGCTGCGAACATGGCGGCTACGGCGCCGAAGAAGAACTGATTGGCGAGACTTGGCCGGCCGCTGGCGCCCGGGCTACCTCTTTTGCCGGAACCCCCAGGACGCAGGTCAGGTCATAATATGTCGTGCGGCCGAAGCCGCATCGGATCACTTCGTGTCCCCCCACCGAAGGAGAATGCTCATGATCCAGCCAACTCACGAGGGAACGCAGACGCAAAAGGGTATTGCGGGCCGTGGATTCGCATCCATGAGTCAGGACCGGCAGCGCCAGATCGCCAGCATGGGCGGCAGAGCGGTACCGGACAGCAAACGAAGCTTCTCGCAGAACCGCCAGCTTGCGGCCGCGGCCGGTCGCAAGGGTGGCCAGAGCGTTCCGGACGAGAAGAGAAGCTTCTCGCAGAACCGGCGCCTGGCGGCCGAGGCCGGTCGCAAGGGTGGCCAGAGCGTTCCGGACGAGAAGAGAAGCTTCTCGCAGAACCGGCGCCTGGCGGCCGAGGCCGGTCGCAAGGGCGGCCAGGCAAGCCACCACACCCCCGTCCACCGGGAGTGATCGCGCGGGGCTCGTTCGCGCCGCGCCAAGACGCGGCCGGCCGAGCCCGCCGGCGCCATGGGAAGCCTCGGGGGGCTCAAGAGGCCAGCGCTCGTGCGGGCGCCGTGGCGCGGTTGGCTGCAACCTGGCGAAGACGCGCAGGCCCTGCCCCGAGCGCCGTTGACCGGCGCGCGGCGCAGGGCTATCGTCTGCGCCTTGAGACTAGGGGAGCCCCGGCAGAGGGCTGAGAGGCCAACGGCGCTTGCAGGCGCGGCGTGGCGACCCTTCGAACCTGATCCAGTTCATGCTGGCGTAGGAAAGTTGTTCGCCTCTTTCTCACGACGTGGCTGGATCTTTCGCGGTATCCGCGCAAGGAGCCCCCACGATGAACGCTGTTCCCAGAATTGTCTGCGATTCGCTGCCCGCTTCCCGCAAGGTCTACCGGCAGGGCCTGCTGCATGCCGCTGTGCGGGTGCCGATGCGGGAGATCTCGCTCCATCCTTCCTCTGGCGAGCCCCCGCTCCTGGTGTACGACTCCTCCGGACCGTATACCGATCGGGCGGCGCGGATCGACATCGAGCAGGGGCTTCAGCCGCTGCGCCGGGAGTGGATCCTTGCGCGCGCCGATGTCGAGCCCTGCGAAGGCAGGGTCGTACGCCCGGAGGACAACGGACTCACCGCCGCGGCCGCCGCGGCGGCGCCTTTCCCGAACCTGCGCCGCCCGCTCAAGGCGCGCGCGGCAGGCGCGTGCACCCAGCTCGCCTATGCGCGCGCCGGAATCATCACCCCGGAGATGGAGTTCATCGCCATCCGCGAGAACCTGGGGCGCACGCAACGCGCGCAAGGCGCGCGCGACGGCAACGACTGGGGCGCGAGCATTCCTGACCACGTGACACCGGAGTTCGTGCGGGCCGAGGTGGCCGCGGGCCGCGCCATCATTCCGGCCAACATCAACCACCCGGAATCCGAGCCCATGGTGATCGGGCGAAACTTCCTGGTGAAGATCAACGCCAACATCGGCAACTCGGCGGTGAGCTCCTCGATGGCCGAGGAGGTCGACAAGATGGTCTGGGCCATCCGCTGGGGGGCGGACACGGTGATGGACCTGTCCACGGGGCGCAACATCCACAGCATCCGCGAGTGGATCCTGCGCAACTCCCCGGTGCCGATCGGCACGGTGCCGATCTACCA
This sequence comes from Pseudomonadota bacterium, assembly GCA_021792815.1. The sequence continues at coordinate 80,042 of JAJYTX010000001.1, read as the reverse complement.
GGCGCTCGAGAAGGTGGGCGGCATCGCCGAGGCGCTCACCTGGGAGGTCTTCCGCGACACCCTCATCGAGCAGGCCGAGCAGGGCGTCGACTACTTCACGATCCATGCCGGCGTGCGACTGCGCCACGTCCCGCTCACCGCCTCGCGCGTGACCGGCATCGTCTCGCGCGGCGGGTCCATCATGGCCAAGTGGTGCCTGGCGCATCACCGCGAGAGCTTCCTCTACGAGCACTTCGAGGAGATCTGCCACATCTGCCGCTCCTATGACGTCAGCTTCTCGCTCGGGGACGGCCTGCGCCCGGGCTCGATCGCCGATGCCAACGATGCGGCCCAGTTCGCCGAACTCGAGACGCTCGGGGAGCTCACGCACATCGCCTGGGAAAACGACTGCCAGGTGATGATCGAGGGACCGGGACACGTGCCCATGCACAAGATCAAGGAAAACATGGACAGGCAGCTGGCGGCCTGCGGCGAGGCGCCGTTTTACACCCTGGGGCCCCTCACCACCGACATCGCCCCCGGCTACGATCACATCACCTCGGCGATCGGCGCCGCCATGATCGGCTGGTACGGCACGGCCATGCTCTGTTACGTCACGCCGAAGGAGCACCTCGGGCTGCCGGACCGCAACGATGTCAAGACCGGCGTCATCACATACAAGATCGCCGCGCACGCGGCCGATCTCGCCAAGGGACACCCGGGCGCGCGCGACCGCGACGATGCACTCTCCAGGGCGCGGTTTGATTTCCGCTGGGAGGATCAGTTCAACCTCTCGCTCGATCCGGATACCGCCTGCGCGTTCCACGATGCGACGATGCCGAAGGAGGGGCACAAGGTGGCGCACTTCTGCTCCATGTGCGGGCCGAAGTTCTGCTCCATGAGGATCTCCCACGAGGTGCGCGAGGAGGCCGCGAGGCGCGCCGGCCTCGAGCAGATGGCCGAGAAGTTCCGCGCCGGGGGCGGGGAGCTCTATGTCCCGGCGGACGAGGGCGGTTGAGTGATGCGCGCCACGGTGATCGGCGCCGGGGTCGCGGGGCTCGCCTGCGCGGTGGAGCTCGCCGAGCGCGGCCTCGCCGTCGAGCTCCTCGAGCGCACCCAGCGCCTGGGCTCGGGCTGCTGCTCCTGGTATGCCGGGGGCATGCTTGCGCCCTGGTGCGAGCGCGAGAGCGCCGAGCCGCTCATCGCCGAGCTCGGGGCCGAGAGCCTCGCGTGGTGGCGCGAGAAGTTCCCGGGCACCTCGCTCGGCGGCACCCTCGTGGTGGCGCACGGCCGCGACAGCGGGGAGCTCAAGCACTTCGCGCGGCGCACCGAGCGCTACGAGTGGCTCGAGGGGGAGGCGATCGCCGCGCTCGAGCCCGATCTCGCCGGCCGGTTCGAGCGGGCGCTGTACTTTCGCGAGGAAGGCCATCTCGACCCGCGCGCGGCGCTCACCGCGCTCGCCGAGCGGCTGAAGACGCTCGGCGGTCACATCCGCTACGGTACCCGCAGTGCGCTCGATCGCGAAACGCACGGCAAGGACTGCATCATCGACTGCACAGGCCTCGCCGCGCGCGAGGTGCTCACTGACCTGCGCGGCGTGAAAGGAGAGATGCTGGTGGTGCGTCTGCCTGATCTCTCGCTGTCCCGTCCGGTGCGCGTGCTGCACCCGCGTGTGCCGGTCTACATCGTGCCGCGCGGCGACGGGCACTTCATGATCGGGGCGACGATGATCGAGAGCGATCAGGCGACCCGGATCAGCGCCCGCTCCATGCTCGAGCTGCTCGGCGCCGCCTATGCGCTGCACCCGGCCTTCGGCGAGGCCGAGATCGTCGAGATCGGCACCGGCGTGCGGCCCGCCTTTCCCGACAACCTGCCGAGGCTGTGCCGCCGCGCAGACGCGCTCTATGTCAACGGCCTGTATCGGCACGGCTTCCTCGCCGCCCCGGCTCTGGCGCGCCGGACGGCGGACTGGTTGCTCACGGGGCGCGAGGCGCCCGAGGTGATGCATTGAACATCCAGGTGAACGGCCAATGGCGCGAGCTCGCCGCGCAAGACCTCTCTGCCGCGCTCGAGGAGCTCGGGCTCGGGGGCGCGGTGATCGCCACCGCGCTCAACGGTGAATTCGTGCCGGCCGGCTCCCGGCAGGGCGCCCGGCTCGCCGACGGCGACCGGCTCGAGGTGCTCTCGCCCATGCAGGGGGGGTGAATGGCAAGTCCTGACAGCCTGAGGGTCTACGGTGTCGAGCTCGGCTCACGGCTGCTGCTCGGCACGGCGCGCTACCCCTCCCCCGCGATCCTGACGGAGGCGGTGAAAGCGAGCGGCGCGCAGCTCGTCACGGCCTCGCTACGGCGCGAGGCGGGCGGTGAGCGCGCGGGCCAGGGGTTCTGGTCGATCATCCGCGACCTCGGCGTGCGCGTGCTGCCGAACACCGCCGCCTGCCACTCCGTGAAGGAGGCGGTGACCACCGCACACCTGGCGCGCGAGGTGTTCGGCACCCCGTGGGTGAAGCTCGAGGTCATCGGCGAGGAGGACACCCTGCAGCCCGATCTGTTCGCCCTGGTGGAGGCGGCGCGGATCCTCACTCGCGAGGGCTTCGAGGTGTTTCCCTACACCACCGAGGACCTGATCGGCGCCGAGCGGCTGCTCGAGGCCGGCTGCCGGGTGCTCATGCCCTGGGGCTCGCCCATCGGCTCCGGCCGCGGCCTCAACAACCGGTTCGGCCTGAAGGCCCTGAGGGCCCGCTTCCCCGAGGTGCCGATGGTGATCGATGCCGGGATCGGCGTGCCCTCGCACGCGGCGCAATCGCTCGAGCTCGGCTTTGACGCGGTTCTCATCAACACGGCGGTCTCCCGGGCGGTCGATCCGGTGCGCATGGCCGGCGCGTTTGCCCGCGCCGTGGCCGCGGGACGCGAGGCGTATCTCGCCGGGCCCATGGAGCCGAGGGACATGGCGGTTCCCTCGACTCCGGTGATCGGCAAAGCTTTCCTCGGGTGACCCATGAAACTCCCACGCGTTTATCCCATCGTCGAGACCAGCGAGTGGGTGCGCCGCCTCCTGCCCGCCGGCGTGCGGCTGATCCAGCTGCGGATCAAGGAGCACACGACCGAGGAGCTGCGTGCCGAGATCGGCGCCGCGAAGGCGCTCTGCGCGCGGGCCGGGGCGCAGCTCGTGGTCAATGACCACTGGCAGCTCGCGATGGAGGAGGGCTGCGATTTCGTGCACCTCGGGCAGGGCGATCTCGAGGCGGCGGATGTGCCGGCGATGCGCCGGGCGGGCATGCGCATCGGCATCAGCACCCACGATGAGGCGGAGCTCGAGCGCGCGCTCGGCCTCGCGCCGGACTATGTCGCGCTCGGCCCGATCTACCCGACCGTCCTCAAGGTCATGGCCTTCGGCCCGCAGGGGCTGACGCGCATCGGGCAGTGGAAGCGGCGCATCGGTGAGCGAGCGCTCGTGGCGATCGGAGGCATCACGCTCGGGCGCCTGCCCGGTGTGCTCATCGCCGGGGCCGACTGCGCTGCGGTGGTGACCGACATCGTGCGCAGCCCCCACCCCGAGGCGCGTGTGGCCGCCTGGCTCGTGACCGCCGACTCGATCTCCTCCGGGGAGCCGAGAGGGACGGGTGCGTGAGCGCATCGCCGGGATCGGTTTGGAGCGCGGTGAATCCGCGGCCCCGCACGGGCGAGGGCGAGCCGGGGCCGAGTCACGAGCGCTACGCCCGGCAGATGGTGCTGCCCGAGGTCGGCCGGCAAGGCCAGGCACGCCTCAGCGGCGCTTGCGTGCTGGTGGCGGGCGCCGGCGGGCTCGGCTGCGCGGTGCTCGAGTACCTGTGCGCGGCCGGGGTGGGGCGGTTGCTCCTCGTGGACCCGGACCGCGTGGAGGCCTCCAACCTGCACCGCCAGCCGCTCTATCGCACCGAGGAGCTCGGGCAGCCCAAGGCGCTCGCAGCCAAGGCGAGCCTGCTCAGGCTCAATCCCCAGGTCTCGGTGGAGGCGGCGGTCGAGCGCATCACGCCCGCGAACGCCGCCTCGTGGGTTTCGCGAGCCGCCCTCATCGTGGATGCGGCCGACAGTCTGGCCCTCACCTACACCTTGAGCGATGAGTGCCGGCGCCAGGACAAGGTGCTCGTGAGCGCCTCGGTGCTGGGACTCGCCGGCTACGTGGGGGCGTTCTGCGGCGGGGCGCCGAGCTACCGGGCGGTGTTTCCGGACATGCCGCGCCAGGCCGGCTCCTGCGCAAGCACCGGCGTGCTCGGCACGGCGGTCGGGGTGATGGGAACGCTGCAGGCGCACATGACACTGGCCCATCTGCTCGAGCTCGACCCGCCGGTGCTCGCACGAGTGGTAAGTGTTGACTTTCGCACGCTGCGCTTCGGCGGCTTCTCATTCGCCTCGGCCCCCGAGCCTCTCGGGCCGCAGCTGCGCTTCATCGCCCCGGGGGAGGTGAGCGAGGCCGATGTCATCGTCGACCTGCGCAGTCTCGCCGAGGCGCCGCTCTCCCCGTTCCCCACCGCACTGCGCCTCGGCCTCGAGCAGATGCACGCCCACGCTCTGCCGCCGGGTCCGCGGGTGGTGCTGTGCTGCCGCTCGGGTGTGAGGGCCTGGCGGGCGGGCCGCGAGCTGCTTGCGCGCGAGTCCCGCGACATCGCGCTGATCGCGCTCGGGGAGTGAGCGCTTGAGCGCCCCCGCAGCGCCGGCTCCCGCCGTGTTGGTCATTGGCGGCTGCGACAGCAGCGGCGGAGCGGGGCTCGCGCGCGATCTGCGCGCGCTCGAGAGTCAGGGGGTGGAGGCGGTCATCGCCCTCACCGCGGTGACCGCGCAAAGCGACTCGCGCGTGTGGGCCGTGCATCCCGTGCCACCGCAGCTGATCCGCGCCCAGATCCTCTCGGCGCTCGAGTCCCGCCGCGTCGGCGCGGTCAAGATCGGCATGCTGGGCACCGCCGCGGCGGTCGAGGCCGTGGCCGAGAGCCTGCCCCGCGGGTGGGACGTTCCCCTCGTGCTCGACCCGGTGTTGCGCTCGACCTCGGGCGGGGAGCTGCTCGATGAGGCGGGGCGGGACGCGATGCAGGCGAGGCTCTTTCCCCTGACCACGCTCCTGACACCCAACATCCCGGAGGCCGCGCACCTGTGCGGCGCTGACCCGCAGGCCGGCTCGGACACCGCGACACGGCTCGCGTGGGCGGCGCAGCTGCTCGAGCGGGGGCCGCGGGCGGTGCTCATCAAAGGCGGCCACGCCGCCGGCGCCGAGGCGGCTGACCTGCTCGCCGGCGCCGATGGGACGCGTGAGTGGCTCTCCTCGGCGCGCCTCGCCGGGGGTCTGCGCGGCACGGGCTGCGCGCTCGCCTCCGCGGTCGCCGCGGGGCTCGCCCGCGGGGAGGCGCTGGAGGAGGCCTGTTGGAACGCGCGGCGGTACGTTCTGGACCTGCTGGCCGGCGCTTGCTAGCGCCGGCCCCTGGCGCGCGACCCCTGCCGCCCCGAGCGGGGCGGGGCTGCCGGGCACGTGGCTCACGCGATGCGCGCCGCAGTGCATTGCCACTCGCACCGGCTCGCTCGTCTTAAAACAAATCAATCAACCTGCATCCGGCCAGGCGTGGCCAGCGGGGAGGGTGCTTGGAGAAAAAGACGTACCGGCGGATGCCGGCCGGGACCCTGGGCTCCTCAGCCGGGGCGCGTGGCGTGTTGCGGGCCGCGCGCTGGATGGTGCCGCTCGCGGCGCTGGCGCTGAGCGCCTGCGGTGGCGGCGGTCCCGCCTCCGGCGGCATGGCAGCCCTCCACGGCGGACCGCCCTCGACCAGCGATTCGTGGACACCAGGGCTCTACCAACCCGCCTCCACGTTCGCCCTCCACGTTCGCCGATGAGTGCGCCACGCCCCGTACGGGCGTCGATCCGTACACTCACCAAGCCTATCCCGACGTCCAGGGCACGGTCATCGATCAGAACAACTGGCTGCGTTCCTGGACCCACGATCTGTATTACTGGTACGGGGAGGTTCAGGACGCCGATCCCTCGCTTTATACGACGCCCCGGTACTTCGAGCGGATGAAGACCACCCGGACGGATGCCGAGGGCGCACCGAAGGACCGCTTCCACTTCAGCTATCCGACGCTGCAGTGGCAGGCCATGGAGTACGGGCAGTCGGTCGGCTATGGGGTCCAATGGTCGCTCGTTGAGGCCTCGCCGCCGCGCCAGATCGAGGTCGCCTACATCCTCCCGGGCACCCCGGCGGGCGCCTCACCGGCGGACCTGGTGCGCGGGGACGAGCTGCTCTCGGTCGACGGCGTCGACGTGGTCTACGCCACCGACACCGCCGAAATCGATACCATCAACGCGGCCCTGTCCCCCTCGACGGCGGGCGAAACGCACACCTTCACCGTCCTCGATCCGGGCTCGAGCACGCCCCGCACCTTCACCCTGCAGGCCGAGCCCATCACCGACCAACCGGTTCTGCTGGTGAAGACCCTGTCGAGCGCCGCGGGCACGGTGGGCTACATCCTCTACAACGACCAGGTCGATGAGGCGGCCGAATCGGAGCTGATCCAGGCGATCGACACCCTCAAGGCCGGCGGCGTGACGAACCTGGTGCTCGATTTGCGCTACAACGGCGGGGGCCTGCTCGAGCTGGCGAGCGAGTTGTCCTACATGATCGCGGGCCCGCAGTTCACGGCCGGCGAGACCTTCTACCTGCAACAGTTCAACGACCGGCACCCGAGCACCAATCCCCTCACGGGCAAACCCATCACCCCCGTGCCCTTCCTCGACACCACGCAGGGGCTCTCGGTGAGCGCCGCTGAGCCCCTGCCGACGCTCGACCTGTCGCGGCTGTACGTGCTCACCGGACCGGATACCTGCTCGGGGAGCGAGGCGATCATCAACGGGCTGCGCGGCGTCGGGGTGCAGGTGTACCAGTTCGGCTCGACCACTTGCGGCAAGCCCTATGGGTTTTATCCGCAGGACGGCTGCGGCACGACCTACTTCTCCATCGAGTTCAAAGGCGTCAACGCCCAGGGGTTCGGGGATTTCGGGGACGGCTTCTCGCCGGCGAACACCGCCACCTCCCCCGGCGCGAGTCTCCCCGGCTGCTCGGTGGCGGACGATTTCTCGCACGCGCTCGGGGATCCGCACGAGGCCGTGTTGAGCGCCGCGCTCGGCTATATGGCCGATCCCTCGAGCGGCTCGTGTCCGGCGCCGAGCGGGCTCGGCTCCCCGGCGCTCGCGGCCAAGCGCGCGCGGTCCGCGCATCCGAGTGCGCTCGCCCCCGCGAGAGATGCTGATCGTGCGCAGATGACGGCCGCCGCCCTTGCCGCAGAAGCCCGGCGCGTCCCTGCGCCCGCTCGGCGTGCTTCGGGGCGAGGGGCAACTGTCCTATAATGGACTTGCGCTGGGCTTCGAGGGCTTGCATTGCCTCCCCCGCGGCCCCAGATCCGCCGCAGTGCCTGGATGAGCCCGGCCCGCAGCCCGGGACCGAACCTCAGGGCCCCCGACCGGGTCCGCCACCGAGAATCCTATGCCGAAGCGACTGACCCTTCCCCTGGGCCTTGCCCTGCTGATGCTCGCAGGGACGGCCCTGGCGGCCGATTCCAACGCCCATCAGATCTACCTCGCGCTCAAAGGCGGCAACATCGCCGCAGCCCAGCAGATGATCCAGCAGGTGCTGCGCGATCACCCCGGGAGCGCCAAGGCGCACTTCGTGGCGGCCGAGGTCGATGCCCGTGCCAGCAACTTCGGCCTCGCGCGCCAGGAGCTCGCCAAGGCCGAGTCGATTGCGCCGGGCTTGCCGTTTGCGAGCCCCTACGCGGTGCGCGAGCTGCGCCGGCAGCTCGGGCAGGTGCCGGACGCCGCGCCCGCAGGCGCCCCTGCGGCCCGCCGCCATGGCTCGGGTCTCGGCTGGGCGCTGCTGCTGATCGGCGGGGTCATCGTCGTGTGGATGATCGTGCGCCGGCGCATGGCGGCGGCAAGCTACAACCCCTACCCGGGCCAGTTTCCCGGCGGCATGTCCCCGGGCGGGCCGATGGGACCCGGCGGCTATCCGCCGGGATACGGGCCCGGGGGCGGCTCGGGAATGCTCGGCGGCCTCGGCACCGGTCTCGCCATGGGCGCCGGCATGGCCGCCGGGGAGGAGCTGGTGGGTCACATGCTCGGCGGCAACTCCGGCGGCGGGATGATTCCCGATGCCAGCGCCGGGCAGGCGATCGACCCCCAGGGCAACGCCGACATGGGCGGCAACGATTTCGGCATGTCCGATCCGGGCTCCTGGGACGATGGGGGCGGGGGCGCAGGAGAGGATGGCGGGGGCTGGAACTGACCTCGGCGTCCCTGAGCCCGGCAGCCTAGGGGCTGTGGGCCGCTCAGGCCTCCTGCGCAAGGGGGCCGACCCAGCGCCGCAGCAGCGGCCCGAGCGTCGTCGCCTGCACGAGGATGCTGAAGACGGCGATGAGGTAGGTGGCGGTCACGATCAGCTCCCGAGGCCTTCCGGCGGGCAGCGACAGCGCCAGCGCGATGGACAGCGCCCCGCGCAGCCCCGCCCAGGTCATGAGCTTCACGAAGTGAGGCTCGAACTGCTGAAACGGCCGCATCAGACCGGTCGGTATCCCGACACTCACATAGCGCGCCGCCAGCACAAGCGGCAGTGCCGCCGCCGCGGGCAGCAGGTACTCGCGCACCGCACCGGCGAGCGCCGTCAGCTCAAGGCCGACCAGCGCAAAGACGAGCAGGTTCAACAGATCGTCCGTCAGCTCCCAGAAGACAAACAGCCGCTCGCGCGTGGGCGAGGGCGTGGCGAACCTGCGGCTGTCGTTGCCGACCATCAGCCCCATCACGACCGTGGCGATGGGCGCCGAGACCGCAAGCGCACCGGCCGCAGCATAGCCGGAGGTGGCCATGGCGAGGGTGATCAGGATCTCCACCGTCGGGCTGTCCACGGTGCGCAGCAGCAGCACCCCGGCAACCCCCATCACCAGGCCGAAGCCAAGCCCGCCGAACACCAGCCGGCCGAAGAGCAGCGCGACGTGCGGGAGGTTGGGCTCTCCCGTGCCGGTCAGCCCGAGCAGCACGACGAACACCACGACGCCGGTGCCGTCGTTGAACAGCGCCTCGCCGGTGATCTTGGTGAGCAGGGACTGCGGGACGCGGGCCTTTTTCAGCAGCCCGAGGACCGCGATCGGATCGGTGGGCGAGATGAGCGCCCCGAACAGCAGGCAATCGAGCAGCGGCAGCGGCGTCCCCAAGAGGCGCGTCACGTAGAAGAACGTCCATCCAATCACAGCGGTCGAGATGACCACCCCCACGGTGGCGAGCAGCACCACGACCCAGCGGGCGCGCGCCAGGCCTACGATATCGACGTGCAGGCTTCCGGCGAACAACAAGAGACCGAGCAGACCGTGGAACACGAGCGCGGGGAAGTTGACCGCTTTCGCCACCTGCACGCCCCAGGCCGTCACTTGCGGGACGAACGGACCCACCGCCACGGTCACCACCGACAGGAGGAGCGCCACGCCCGTGATGCCGATCGACTCCGGCAGGCGCACGAGCTTGTGGGTCGCATAGCTGCTCAAGGCGACCACGGCGATCACCGCAGAGACCAGGGTAAAGATTGGCATGCCACGTCCTTAAGCACAGGCGCGGACTTCAGATTATGGCATGGCCTGAGTACACTCCCTGGCACGACCGCCGTGCAATCGGGGAGCGAGCTTGGTCGATGAGCGCCGCAAGCAGATGCTGGGCCAGTTTCTCGGCCACCGGGTGGCGTTGCGCCGGTATCTGCGAAAATTCACCTCCGGCGCCGAAGACATCGACGACCTGGTGCAGGAAGCGTATGTGCGCGTGTGCGCCATGCCGCAAGGGCAGGAAGTCGAATCACCGCGTGCGCTGATCTTTCGCATTGCGCGCAACCTCGCGGTGGACCGTGCCCGCCAGGTGAGCGCCCACGCCACCGATCCGGTGGGGGACTTCGAGCCCCTGGACGTCTCCACCCCTGAGGCAGGCCCTGACGAGCAGGCCGATACGAGCCGCCGCTTCGAGTCCTTCTGCGCCGCGGTAGAGGAGCTGCCGCCGGTCTGCCGGCGGGTGTTCGTGCTGCGCAAGGTCTATCAGCTCTCGCACGAGGAGATCGCCGAAGTGCTCGGCATGGCGCACAGCACCATCGAGAAGCACGTGACCAAAGGGCTGGTGCGCTGCCGGGACCGGCTGCGAGAGCTCGGGCTCCTCGATGAGCCGGGCCTCGAGGCGCCGCTGCGCAAGCGCTCGCAGGGAGAGGGTCCGTGAGCAGGGTGGTGCGGCTCAAGCCGCAGGTCGAGATCGACGAGGAGGCGGCCGCGTGGACCTGGCGGCTCGATCGCGGGGCGCTCACTCCCGAGGAGCGCTCGCGGCTGACGAGCTGGTTGCGCCAGGATGCCCGCCACCGCCGCGCCCTCGGGGAGCTCAACCGGACCTGGCGCTCGCTCGATCGGCTCTCGCAGGCCAGGCGCGGGGAGAAGATCGCCACCCTGGCGCGCGCCACGCGCCCCGCGAGCCCCCGCCGGCGCTCCTCGATGCGCTGGGCTGCCGCGGCGGCACTGGCGCTGGCGCTGATCGGCTCGCCCTGGTGGCTCGCCCGGATGGCCGGCACACAGGAATACTCCACCGCCGTGGGACAGGAACGCACCGTGAGGCTCGCCGACGGCTCGGTGGTCGCCCTCAACACCAACACGCGGATCGAGGTCCGCTTCAGCGGCGCCCGCCGCGACATCTACCTGCTGCGGGGCGAGGCGCATTTCCACGACACGCCCGATCCTGCGAGACCGTTCTTCGTCCACGCCGGCGAGACGATGGTCCAGGCGATCGGCACGCGCTTCGAGGTGAGGCTCCATGCCGACCGGCGCATCGATGTGCTGGTCGATCAGGGGCGGGTCGAAGTGCGCACCGGGAGCGGCCCCGCGCAGGGCTTCGGCCCGTTCCCGCTCGCACTCGGCCCGCAGCGGGTCCGCGCCCTGAGCGCCGGTGAGCGACTGTCGATCGAGGGGGAGCGCATGAGGGAGGAGTCGGTGAGTCCCCGGCGCATCGCCGCTGATCTCGCGTGGCGCCGCGGAGCGCTGGTGTTTGACGATGAGCCGCTCGCGCAGGCGCTCGCCGAGGTCGCTCGATACACCCACGCCCGCATCCTGCTCGAGGGGCACGCGGTCGGGCGGCTGCGCATCAGCGGGCGGTTCAGGACGAACGATGTCCCCGGGTTCTTCAAGGCCCTCGCCACCGCTTTGCCCATTCGGGTCATGCACCGCCCGCCGAACCGAATCCTCCTCGAGCCCCGCTAGGCTCGCGCAAGCGCAAGGCGCACCGCAGGCATGCGCTCGTTGCGTCCAAGCAACGAATGGGGCTTATGCGTATTTCCGGCAATCCCAGGCTCTGGCACAAGATCCGCGCAAGGAGTGGCGGATTTTTCCCGTTCGCTCGTCGTCATGGCTAAGGCCCGGCCGACCCGCTCGGCGGGGCTTGGGCGGACACGGCATCGGGGCCCCGGGCGGGCTGGGCCGCGCACCGTGCGAGGGGGACCGTGCAACGACCGAGGCGGGCCGGTGTCGCCGGAGCGCTTATTCCTAAAAACAGCTTGGGAGTCATGATCATGATGCGCAGAAACTACCTGGTGGCCCTGGCGGTGGCGGCGAGCCTCGGAGCGAGTGTCACCGGCGTCGCGCGTGCCGCTCAACCGGGCGCGGCCCCGACCGGTGAGCTCGCCGAGGTCATCGTCACCGCGACCAAGCGCAAGACGCTCGCGCAAGATACGCCGATCAGCATGACGGTGCTCACCGCCGCCGACATCGCCAATCGCGGCCTGACGGACTTCAACACCCTGGCGCAGGGCGTTCCGGGTCTTGCGATGCGCACCTCCGGTCCCAATGAGACCGAATACGAGATGCGCGGCTTGAATTCCTCCGGCGGCAACACATCGATGGTCGGGGTGTACCTGGATGACATCGCCCTCTCGGCTCCCGCCTCGGAACAGCTCGGCAAGGTGATCATCGACCCCAACCTCTACGATCTGCAGCGCGTGGAGGTGCTGCACGGCCCGCAGGGGACGCTGTACGGATCGAGCTCCATGGGCGGCACGGTGCGGCTCATTCCCGCCATGCCGCAGCTCGGGACCTACGATGCCACCGGGGAGACGATCGTCTCGGACACCGGCTCCGGAGGCGGCATCAACTTCGCGCAAAACGGCATGGTGAACCTGCCGCTCGGCTCGACGGTCGCCCTGAGGCTGGTCGGCTCGGCCTCCTCGAGCAGCGGCTGGCTGAACCGCTACGTGCTCGCCGACAACTCCGTGCAGTCGGACACCTGCGCGAGCACCCCATGTTACCGGCCGAGCAACTTCTACACCGCGCCGATCATCTCGACGACCACGGGCGTGAACTCCTCGACCGGCGACTCCTTCCGCGCGATCCTGCTCTACAAGCCCAACGACCGGCTCACGATCATCCCGATGATCATGTGGCAGAAGGACACGAGCAACGCGCCGAACGCGGTCGACGTCAACGGTTCCCCGACCAACCCCACCATGCCGAATCCGAAGGGCCATTACGAGATCTACCAGACCTCCGAGCCGCAATGGGATCGCTTCACGCTCGGGAGCTTCAAGGTCGAATACGCGGTCACACCGGACATCGGCCTCACCTCGATCACCGGCTTGTGGTCGAATCACTCCCAGTTCTCGCAGGACGGCACCGAGGAGAATGAAAGCTCCTCGGGGCTCGGGTCGGCCACGCAGGCCTATCCCTACAACGTCAATCCCTCCGATCCCGCCTACCCCTACCCGTCCCCGAGCAATGACGGCTTCGGCGGCAACGGCCTTGGCCCGACGGGCCCGGGCCCGTTCGGCCCCGGGGTCGAGGAGCGGGACTACACCAGGCAGATCAGCGAGGAGTTCCGCCTCGCCTCCACCGGACGGGGACCTGTGCAGTGGCTCGCGGGATACTACTACCAGGACCTGCAATCCGAATGGGACATGTGGTCGGTCATGCCGCAGGCGGGCGCCCTCGCCAATATTTACGTCGACTACCAGCCGCAGACCATTCTGCAGAACGCCTTCTTCGGCAACATCTCCTGGGAATTCGTGCACGGCCTCACCGCCTCGGCGGGAGTGCGCTGGTATCACTACTCCTATGCCCAGAGGAACTCCGAGTGGGGCGATTTCACGCCCTACGGCTTCGAGAATCTGCTGAGCGGCGCACCGACGGTGGCCGGAAACACCAAGGCCCTGGTCACCAGCGCCGGGGGCAGCGCAAGCGGAACCAATCCGCGCTTCAACCTCACCTGGCAGATCGACAGCGATCACATGGTGTACCTCACGATCGCCAAGGGATTCCGCCTGGGCGGCACCGACCAGCCCTTCGTCGGCTACAACCATGCGGTGACGCCCACGGACTGCGGGGCGCCCTCATCGCTGGTGGTGATTCAGCAGTGCGGCCTGCAGGCCAAACTCTCCGCCACGCCGACCCAGCCGGGCACCACCTACACCGCGCTCGCGAACTTCCCCAACGTCAACTCACAGGGCGTGCCGCAGTTCAGGTCGGACTCGGTGTGGGACTACGAGGTCGGAACCAAGAACGAGTTCTTCCACCACCGCGCCCTCTTCAACATGACGTGGTATTTCGAGCGGTGGATGGATCCGCAGATCGCGACGAACATCGCCGGCTTCGGCTTCACCGTGAACGGCGGCAACGCCAACATCTACGGCATGGAGACATCGTTCCGGGCGGAACTCGGCCACGGATTCGATTTCGCGACCGACTGGGGGTACACGCACAGCAAGTTCCTGACCAACAGCGCCATCGACGGCATACCCGCCGGATACTCCGTGCCGGATACGCCCAAGGTCACCGGCTCGGTGTCGCTCAATTACCATCACTACATGACCGACGAGATGACGTTCATCGGCAACGCCACCTACAGCTATGTCGGTTCGCGGTACGACCTGCCTTACGGCGTCACGGTGTATCTCAACAACATCAGCCAGACCCGGATCAATCTGCCGTCCTACGGAACACTCGATCTGCGCGCCGGTGTGCGCACGGCGAAATGGACCGCGGCGCTGTTTGTCGACAACGCGACGAATGAGCAGACGCTGCTCGATCCGCTGCCGCAGATCAATATTGCGATTCCGCAGTACACGCGCTTCATCGTGAATCAGCCAATCACCTACGGCATGGACCTGCGCTACAGCTTCGGGAAGTAAGTGCGGGACGCGAGGCGCTGCGGGCGGCGGCAGGGGCGCCGATGCCCTCGATGAGGGCATCGTGCCGAGCCCTTCCGGTGCCCGCGCGCGCACCGTCGGGCCGGAAGGATCGTTGAGCGCATGCGAGGGGCGCGCGCACGGGCCGCCTGGGGCTCCTTACCTGAGCCGTGCGCTTGTCAACGGCGTGGCGGGAGCCTCATCATGGTTCCGTCGATGTAGGGGCATGAATCCGCCGGGGCGGGGGAGGGGCCTGCCGTCGTGGTCGCTGCCTGCAACTGATATATCAAGTAATATCAAGTACCTATAAGCGACTCTTCGAGGTGCCGCGCACCACCAGTCCGCCTCGTCCCGCCGAGGGCCGCCCGAATCACCGGGCGGCGGACCGATGGGGACGGCCGCGCGGGCGCATCCGCCGCCTGTGGCTGTTGGCCGCGATCGGATGGATCGCCTCCCGGGCGCAGGCGGCGCAGCCCCTGCATCGTTTCCACATCCGCTCGCGGCCGCTCGCCGCGGCGCTGACCGCATTCGCGCGGCAGGCCGATGTCACGCTGCTTTCCTCGGCCCGTGCCGTGAGGGGTCTGCGAGCGCCCGCCCTTCAGGGGTATTTCACGGTCACGCAGGCGCTGCGGCACCTGCTCACCGGGACGGACCTGTCGTTCCGGGTGGTCAGCAACTCCGCCATCGCCGTCGTTCCCCGTGAGCGCGCTCCGTCCTCCGAGCGCCCCGCGGGCGCAACGACCGCGGGAGCAGCCGAGACGCCCTCCGTGCGGCGCCTCACACGCACCGCCGGGCGTGCGTGGGGCTCGCGGCGCCGGCGGCTCCGCGCTCGGACCGAGCACCTGGCCCGGATCATCGTCACCGCCACCAAGCGAGCGACCACCGTGCAGAGCACCCCGGCGAGCATCACGGCGATCACCGCTTCGGAGATCGCGAGGCGGGGCTTCACGGACTTCGATTCGCTCGCCCAGTCGATCGCGGGTCTCGCCGTGCGCACCTCCGGACCCGGACAGACCGAGTTCGAGATGCGGGGCCTCAACTCCTCCGGCGGCAACACTTCCATGGTGGGGCTGTACCTCGGGGAGATTCCGCTGTCCGCGCCGGCATCGGCGCAGCTCGGCAAGGTGCTCATCGATCTCGACCTCTACGATCTGAACCGCGTGGAGGTGCTGCGGGGTCCGCAGGGCACCCTCTATGGTGCGAGCTCCATGGGCGGCACCATCCGCCTGGTGCCGAACGCCCCGAGGCTGCGGCGGCTCGAGGCCGCCGGCGAGACGATCCTCTCCGGCACCGTCGCGGGCGGGGGCGTGAACCGCACCGAGAACGGCATGGTGAACCTGCCGCTCGGCGGCTCGGCGGCGCTGCGGATCGCCGCCTCTCTCGAGCGGCAAAGCGGCTGGATCGAGCGGCGGGTCATCGAGAACGGGGCGGTGGCGGTCGATTCGGGCACCTTTCCCGAGGTGTCACGGCCTGCGAACTTCTACACCGCGCCGCTGCAGGAACTGATCCACGGAGTCAACACTACGGTGGTGGATCTGGTGCGCGCCTCGATGCTGTGGAAGCCCTTGGCGCACCTCTCGATCCTGCCGCTTGCGATGTACCAGCTCACCCGCCAGGGCGGCCCCGACGCCGTCGATGTCAACGGCGCGCCGACCCATCCGTCGATGCCGCGCATCGAGGCGCACTGGCAGATCTACGACACGCCGGAGCCCCAGCGCGACCGATTCGCTCTGGCAAGCCTCACGCTCGTGTACCGGCTGGCGGCGGTGCGGGTGATCTCGGCGAGCGGCTACTGGAATCGGGACACCCGGGTGTCCCAGGACGGCACGGAGGAAACCGCCGCCTCGCTCAACGCGAGCTTCCCCGTGTACGGCGCTCCGGGGGGGCTCGGCCCGACCGGGCCCGCACCGGGCGCTCCGGGGGCGAGCGAGCGCGACTACACCCGCCAGGTGAGCGAGGAGCTGCGCCTCGCCTCCACCGGCCCCGGAGCGCTCAAGTGGCTCGCAGGCTGGTTCTACCAGGATCTGCGCTCGCGGTGGGATCTGTGGGTGCTCGCGCCCCAGGCCGCCCCGGTGCTCGGGGGACCGAACATCTACGTCGATTACCAGCCACAGGACATCAACCAGAGCTCGCAGTTCGGTGAGCTCTCCTGGCGCTTCTCGCCGCATCTCACCGCCACCTTGGGACTGCGCCACTATCACTACAGCCTGAGCCAGTCGAACCGCGAGTACGGGCTGTTCACGGTGTACGGCTTCGAGGGCAACAGGGTGCCGTACGACACCACGGCCTCGAACGGCGCCCAGGGCACCGTGCCCGAGCTAGGCCTGAAATACACCCTCGACCGCGCCCACATGGTGTATGCCACGGTATCCAAGGGCTTTCGCCTGGGCGGGGTGAACCAGCCCATTCCGGTGGCGCGCGCCACCAACAGCAACGCCGTGCTGGTGGGCAACGAGTGCGGCCTGCAGGAGAAGCTCCTCGGCCCGGGCCGCTGCAACCCCGGCCTGCTGCTCGAGGCGCCGATCCGGTTCGGCTCCGACTCGGTGTGGAGCTACGAAGTCGGGGAGAAATCCGCCTTCCTGCGCCGGCGTCTGATACTCGACATCTCGGCCTATTATGAGCGCTGGCTTCATCCGCAGCTCGCCACCAATCTCGCCGGCTTCGGAATCACCGCCAACGGGGCCGACGCCCGGATCGAGGGGATGGAGGGGGAGTTGCGCGCGCTGCTCGGGAGGGATTGGGCCATCCACGTGAATACCGGCTACACGCACGCCCGCTTCGTCCACGGCAGCGCCATCATCGGCTATCCCGCCGGCACCCCGGTTCCCGATATCCCGAGCGTGACGGCCGCGGCGGACCTCAACTGGCGGCGCGAGCTGTCAGGAAGGCTCGCGGCGTTCGCCTCGCTGGAGTGCGACTACGTGGGCTCGCGCACCGACGCGCCGTACGGGGAGACGATCACGCTGTGGAACATCGGCCAGTACATGGTGCACCTGCCCTCGTACAGCCTGGTGAGCGTGCGCCTGGGGCTCGATGGCGGGCACTGGAAGGCGGCGCTGTTCGTCGACAATCTGACGAACGTGCGGGTGCTGCTCGATCCACAGCCGCAGATCGACCTGCAGACGGCGGCATTCACCCGCTACACGGTCAACCCGCCCCTCACCGCCGGGCTCGATCTCACCTGGAAGCTCCGATGATCCCCCGCGGGCCCATCGGAGCGGACGAGGCTCGCCCCGTTAGAACATGCTGAAGAGGCTGCCGACCAGATCGCTCGCGAGCCCGAAGCCCGCGCCCATGCCGAGGCCGGACATGACGTTGCCCATGAAGCCGCCGCCGGAGCCGGCATAGGGCTGCTGGGACCAGCCGCGGGTCTGGTAGGTCTGCTGGGGCTGGGAGGTGAGGTGCGTCTCGAGCGAATGGATGTACTCGGCCATCTGCTGGATGAGTGCGACCGAGGACTGATTCTGCTGCTGGATGGCGACCGCAGCCTCCCGCAGATCGAGCAGGAGCTCGCGCGAGAGCGAGGGATCGGTCACTTTGGACTGCAGTTTGTCGGCCAGCTCCTTGAACTCCTGGGTGACCTGGTTGGCCTGATTCTGCAGCTGGATGGCTTGGTTTTCCGCGGTCTGGTAATCCATGGTGCGCTCCGGTAAAAGTCCGCAGGTTCGACCCGCGGGAAAGGGTTCGGTTCCGGCAGTGGTGGGGCCGGAGAGTGCGGTTTCAAGTCCGAGGCGATCACGTCAGGACTTGGTCAGCAATTGCGGCCAGCGTGCCCACATCGGTCTCACCGGCAAGGTCTCCCCCATGCCGATCAACGCCCGGCTGCCGCTTCTCTGGTACGCCATCCTATCTCTGATCTGCACCGCCGCCCAGGGCCACCCCTGGCGCGGGCCTCGAGCGGCTGGGCGAGCGGTACGTGCCCGGCAAGCCGCTCGGGGTATTCGACATCGGTTTTGTCAATTCCGGCGGCGTCCATGCGCTCTCGGACCGCTCCAACCGCGGCCTCGACTTCTTCGACGCCGCCACGGGGGCCTTTCTCGGGCGCGCGAGGGGGGATGATCCGCCTTTCGTGAGCTTCCTCTCCGCCCCCGCACCCGCAAGCTCCTCGGGCGTCTGCTGCTCACTCTGCTGCTCACGCGGGCCACCGAGGGCGCCGAGCAGCCGGTGTGGGACCCGGCCTCCGGGCTCATCTACCTGTTCATTCCCGAGCTCGATCACATCAAGGCGCACGGGGCGGTGACCAATCCGCGCACCCGCAAGCTCCTGCGCTCCCTGCCCGTCTCGCGCTGCATGCCCGCCGGGCTCGCACTGGGACCGCACCACCATCTGCTGCTCGGCTGCAGCGACGATGGGGTGGCGGCGGGCTTCCCCGCGCACTCGCTCCTCCTGAGCACCCGGGGGCCGAATCGTCGCGGACCTTCCCGTAGGCGGCTCGGATGAGGTCTGGTCCGACCCGGGATCCCATCGCGACTACCTCGCCGCGGTCGCGAACCCCGGCGAAGCGGTGCCCGCCGTGACCGACCCCCTCGATGACCGCTGGCGCGGGAACCTGCCGAGGGGACCCCACGCGCACTCGGTCGCCGCCGATGCGCGCACCGGCAGGGTGTTCATACCGGTCGCAGCCGGGGAGGGCAGCCCCTGCCCGAGGGGGTGCATCGAGGTGTTCAGGCGCAACCAGGGCAAGCGCGGCGCCCAAGGCCGGCAGCCCTCAGAGGCTTCCTGAGCCGCGGCGGGCGCGGCTACGAAGCGGGACCGCGGCAACGGCCGGCGCCCCCCGAGGCCGCACAGCCTAGTCACTTCCCCAGCAGGTCTGACTCGTGGCGGTTCCGGTCGAGGTCTGCGCCCCGGTGTTGGCAAGCGTGAAGCTCGTGCACTCCATGTCGGATGTTTGCGGGGAATTCGCCGCCGGGATGGCCGTGATCGTGTACGCATCGGCCGCGGTCGGGTCCACGGTGATGTCGTAGTAGCCTTCCGGCGAGGCGATCGGACCGGCGGCCACTCCCGTCACGCCGGTCGGCGCCGTCGCCGTAAGGCAGTTCTGGTAGTCATACGTCTGCGAGTAGCAGCGCTGCAGGAGCTGCGCATCGTTGAACAGCGCCGTGGTGGCATCGGTGCGATCGGAGCGCTCCACATAGGACCGATAAGCCGGAATCGCGATGGCGGACAGGATCCCGATGATGGCAATGGTGACCATCAGCTCGATCAGCGTGAACCCGCGCGAGGGAGCGGCCGCCCGCGCCACCCTCACCGGCGGGCTAGCGGCCCCGGGCTGCATGGATCGCCACCACTTGCGCCGATCTCGAGTCCGTCGGCGCATCGAGTATCACCTGCACCCTCTCGCCCCGGATGATGTCATTCACCTGCCGCTCCGCCGGGCTGCCCGTCTCGATCCGGTACGTGCGGCCGTTCACCGTGATGCTCTGACCGATCGGTACGGTCGTCACCTCGCCCGAAAAATTGTACACGGGCTTGTTCGCCCAGGCCGTGCCGGGCGCAACCCCCAAGGCAAGCGTCGCGACCGCAACGGCCGCCGCGAGGACTCTCGTGCTCATCTTGCTCTCCTCATCGTAATCGTAGCTCGCACGGGGCGCTCCCGCAGCGATCATTGGTTGCGGATTTCCCACCAGGCCGTGCGGCCCATGCCGCCGACCCTGGCGAGCTTCGTCAAAATGGGGTCACCGCACGCCGAGGTGCCGCCCGTGCAGGTCGGTGAAACCCCGCTGGTGCCGTAGCCCGTGTCCGCGCCCGCGCTGCTCGGGGTGCCGGACTCGTTGATGAAAATCGCCTGGTTGGCGCTGCCGAACGAGCCAGAGGCCGTGCGCGGCCCCGACGCATACACGTTCCCGAGGGACACGCCCGCCACATTCGGCTCGGTCGAGGACACCGTTCCGCTGTCGGTCGCATCGAGAACGGGCACGGGGAACAGGCCGCCGTCGCGGTAATTGAACGCATACAGCCAGGAGTTAAATCCGCCCTCACAGCTGATTCCCGAAGGCTGGTCGGTGGTGACGAACAAAGCGCCGTCGACGAGAGCGGGCTCGGTCACGACCGCCTCGCCCGGCGAGAGGCTGAAATCGATGTACCAGCCCATCTTCGTCGGCAGATCGAGCTGGTTCGATGTGACCGAGCGTGCGTTGATCGTGGTGCCGTTGACGGTCGTGACCGTCGTCGCCGTGATCGTCTGCTGCACCAGCTGCGAGCTTGTGATGACCGAGCCGTTGGGCATCGCGTCGTAGAGGCCATACAGGCTCTGGACCTGAGTGGAATCGAGATCGCTCGCCGTCAGCAGCTCCCCGGTACCGACGAACACCATCAGTCCCGGCAGCCGGGGGTAATCCGGATTGAGGGTGACGATGGGGGCCTCGGTGATCGGCTGCGGGTTGCCGGAAGGGTCGACCGCCTTGAACAGAAGCGAGGCCGTCCAATCGGCGGGATTGCTGTTGGAGAGGTCGACGCGCCAGACGTTGCCCTGCAGATCGCCCGCGTACAGTACGTTTGCGCCAGTGAGGTTCCCGCTGCTGTTCACTACCGTGACGGCGGACAGCCCGTTCGGCTCATTGGGATTGCAGGCACTCGTATCGAAGCTGCAAAGGTTGATCTTCGCCGCCACCGCGCCCGTCTGGGGATTGAGCGCGTAGAGGTACGGGGTTTCCGCAGCGCTGTCGTACCCGTTGCCGAAGAACACGAACGTCCCGGCATTCGTCGTGGCGAGCTGCGGAGTCCCGAACGTGTAGCCGAGGTCGCTGTCGGTGAACTCCCAGAGCACATTCTGCGCGACGCTCGCCTCGGTGGTCATGGCGGCCGGATTGGTCACATCGAGCGCGAAGATGCTCTGTCCGCCCGCCCCCTCTCCGCCCACGAGGACCGTGTGCCAGGAGCCGTCGCTGAACTGCACGTCCCAGGCGCCCGGAGTGGCGTCGACGAAGAACAGGTGGTTCTGGTTATAGAGCGGGTAGGTCAGATTGATCAGATTCGGGAACACGGCGTTCGGGATGTAGGCGAAAAGCTCCTGGCCGTTCTGCGCATCGAACGCGTGCAGCATTCCGTCGTTCGCTCCCACATAGATGACCGGCATGCGGTTCGCATACTGCTGCTCGAACTGCGTGTATGACGCGCCTTGATACGGCCCGTTCGGCGCTCCGACGTAAAGCGGGGCGCTGTCGACGATGTCGCCGAGAACATGGGTACGCGTACGATACGGCCCGCCGTTCACCTGCTCGAGCGCACGGTCGCCCCTCAGGTAATCGAGCGCGGCTTGGCCGTTCGGGTCCGCCGGATTGCTGCTGAGCTCCTGCCCGAGAGTCGTGGTGCTGCCGATGCCGGAGGTCGGGGTCCCGGCGGTCCACTCGAACGGGATTCCGGAGTGGGTCACCGGATCCCACGTCGCGATCAGCCTGGATTGCCAGGGCAGGGCGTCCAGCTGCGCCTGCGCGTTCCAGACGGCGTCCGCGGGGTTCGTGTCCACGACGCCGGTCGTGGGATTGATCGGGAACGCATACAGGTTTCCCGTCCAGTCCTGATAGGTGTCGGACGTGTTGAACTGCGCCTGGAAGGCGAGTGAGCCCACGTGAATGCCGGTCGAGTTGACTGCCGAGGAGGAAACCGACTGCGTCGCCTGCTGAACCTGCGCAAGGATGCCGTCGAGATCCTTGACGAGCGTGACGGGATCGGTGGCCGCGAAATACGTCGACGTGCCGCCGGCGATCGCCATGGCGGTGAGCACCTGGCTCGCCACCGAGCTCGTCACGCCCGAGCCAAGACCCACGATGTACGTCTTGATGCCCGCCTGCTTCAAAGACTGCAGAGTGGAGATCGTATCGAGCACCGCCTGGTCGTTCGTGCCGCTCGCATTGAGCGAGCCGTCGCTGTTGAACGCCACGGTCTCCCCATACTCCTCGGCCGCCATCGAGCCGGGCGGTGGCCAGGAGGCCCCGGAGAGGTCCTTGGTCGGCAGTCCGTCGGTGAGCAGGATGACGTAGCGCTGCGCCGTGCACCCGTTCGAGGACGGCGGATTCGCATACTTGAAATAATTCGATGCGTTCGCCAACAGGCCGGCGAGCGGCGACTGCTCGGCGCTCGCCTTGATCTCCCCGGTGCCGGTCGCGTTGGTTTCGGGCGCCAGAAAGGGCGTGAAGTAGGAGAGCGCGGTGCTGATGGTGGCGGGCGTCGGACTCTGTCCGGCGTTGCCCTGCGCGAAGGTGACGAGGGGCGACCAGTACCCGTCGCTCGGGGGCTCGTAGGACTGAGACGTCGCGTCAAATCCGAATCCCCGGGCGATGTACATCGTCTGCGGCGAGTAGGGCACGTAGCCCGCGTTCGTCGGGGTGGTCTCGGTCGCGCAGTAATTTATCTGGTCCGAATAGGTCTCCTTGATGTTGCTCGGGCTGGAGTTGTAATCGCTCAGATCGTAATTCGGCGGCCAGGGGTTCGGCGGGGTCGGTCCGCCGTACACCAGGCAGACCGGATCGATCTGGCCTGGCGAGGCGTAGAGCACGTCGTTGATGGCCGGATCGTCGCTCGTGTCGCCCACCTGCATGTAAGGCGCGCTCGCGAGCGTGAGCCCGCCGGCTATCGTCACCGTGCCGCTCGAGGCGATATTCGAGCAGTCCTGGTAGATGGTATTTCCCGACGACAGGCTGGTGTAGTCATAGCAGGGATTGGTGATGTAGCTGTCGCCCGAGATCTGCGAATTGGTGAACGCGAACGGGCTGTCCGACGGGCTCATGGCGTAAAGCCACGTCTGGTACTCGCCGAGGTTCGATGTTTGATAGTCCATGAGGGAAAAATCGGTATCGGCGAGGAACGACTGCAACACCGATTCGATGGCGGCCTTCGCGACATTGAGG
This sequence comes from Pseudomonadota bacterium, assembly GCA_021792815.1. The sequence goes on along the minus strand of JAJYTX010000001.1, from coordinate 57,020 downwards.
CGGCTCGCGGAATTGTCGCACAGCTCGCTCGAGTTCGACGGACAGGGCGCCGTGTTCGGCGCGCTGGCGCCCGATCCGGCATCGATGGGGGGCGTGAAGCCGGCCGGCACGGTGTAGTCGGCCGGCGAGCTCGAGTTCTCGAGAAGGGAGTCGCCGGAGCCGAGCGAGCCCGCGCCGGTCATGATCGCCCCGGCGAGCGTCCCGTCCATGGATTGTGAATTGCCGATCGCGATGACGACCTGTGGATGGGCGGGTATCGTCACCGTGAGCGGTGTCTGCGCGAGATTGAGCGATGGCGCGGCCGCAAACGCAGTGCCGACGGTCCACGCGGCCGCGAGCGCGATGACCGCCAGGCGGCCTGCGATTCCGCCCTGGCACATGTTCCGATGCGCTGACTTGCGGATGCCCATGACTTACTCCACCATGTAGTAGATGCTGCGCAGCGCCGCGTTGCCGGTCTGATCGGCGCCCGTTGCGACGGCCGTGATTTGATAGACCTGTACGGTTCCGTTCCCGCCGTAGCCCCCGTTGCCGAGCGTCATGCCCGACCTCAGGCCGAATCCCGTCAGTTTCTCGATGATGAATTGCGGCGGTGCGGAAACCGAGCCGGGCACCAGACCGCTGTAGGTGAGCACGGCAGTGCCCGGGTCCTGCCAATTGATGAGGGAATACCAGCTGCCCTGCGCCGGATCGAGCGTGTAGAGTCCGCCGCCATTTTGCGAGAAGTCGGAATACTGCGGGTTGCCCGTCCGAAGGTTCATTTGAGCGAACCGCAGCGCCGCTCCCGCGGCCTCGAGAGCGAGATCCTGGTTGGCGTCATTCTCCGCCATGCGCTCCTCCGTGGTCTCCATGCGGGCGAGCATCACCGCAAGCAGCGTCAGCACCAGAAGGAAAATCAGCGCGACGAACAGCACGGCGCCACGTTGCCGTGAGGCGGTCGCTTCGGGTCGGGTTGCCTGGGCGGTCATGACTGATCCGGTAAGGACTCAATTGGTGGTATCGCGCAGCGACACGGTGGTCTCGAAGACTTCGCGCATGCGCGTATCGATCGGCGCAATGACGTGCGTACCGAGCAGGTCGTACGTACGAGCCTGGGTGGGCATTGGAACGGCGCCGGGAGGGCTTGCGACCAGCAGCGCGATCTTGACGCTGATCACACAGTTGAATTCCACCGGGCCGGATCCGGGCAGTGCCTGGCAGTCCGGGTTGCCGGCCACGGCGGCGGAAACCTGATCGGCGGTGACGTACTCCGTCGCGGCCATCGAGCCGTTGGTGTCGATGCCGTAGAGGATCTGCATATTCTCGACATCCGGCACGAGCTCCGCCGGTGGCGTATTGAATTGCGGCTGCCCGGAGGTCGAGTAGGTGTAAAGCGCGCCATCGCCATCCCTTCCGGTGCCGATGTAGAAGACGATGGTGTCGAACACCCCCACCTGCGATCCGGCGCCGAAGCTCTGGCCGAAGGACTGGTCGAACCGAACGGTATCGCCGCTTACACTGTCTATCTCATCTACTACCGATTGCGCACAATTCGACACGATCCCGACCTCACCTTGAGCGAGGCCGGTGGTGTTCTGGACGGTCACGGAACTCGCGCCGGAGGTCGCGGTCGTGTACGCAGGATCGACCTGGGGGTAGGTGGTGTGCACCGCGATCGCGTCGCTGCCTTGGATCGGCAGTGCGCCGTTGTTCTTCATTTGGCCCTCACTGATCACCGTGGAGTCGAGGGTGCCTCCCAGGCCGGCGGAGGTGGTCCAGTCTGCCTGCGAAGTGACGCCAGGCGGGTTCTCGACGAGCGTGATGGTCGAGCCCGGACCGGTATCTGCTCCATTGTATTGGGCTTCGTAGCCTGCGAGCGCCTCGCTGAAATCCTGTTGCAGCGGCGACTGGTTCACGCCCAGGCCGCCCTGCGCCACCATCTGCCCCCCCCACATGGTGCTGTTGCAGGCCATGTAGCCGGCGCCGCGCAGCGTCTCTTGCAGGATGTCGATCGCGATCCGGCCGTTGTCGGCCAGCTCGCCGATGGCCGCAGTATCCTTGGACGCCGAATGCACGCTCACGAAAGTCGAGATGACCGCGCCCGTGACGATCAACCCCAGCGTGAGGGCGATCATCAGCTCGATGAGGGAGAAGCCTCGGGCTCGCCGGGCGGCGCGCGCTCGCGTTCCAGGCCCATCGGTGACGACTCTCACAGCGCGCTCTCCAGCGTGAATTTCTGGGTATCCGGCGTCGTGTCCTTCGGAGCGCCCGGGGCGCTGCTGGCGTTCACCAAAGCCCATTGCGCGACGCTGTCGTTCCACTGAACCGTGATGGTCGCGGTAGCGACCTGACCGGCGGCAGGCGCAGGGGTCACGATAACCTGGCCGTTTCCTTGCGGAAGCGCGCTGGCGAGCTGCTGTCGCCATCGGTACAGGTCGTACTGAGCCATCTCGGCGGGCGTGCAGTCCGCGCCCAAGGCATCGCACTGGATGGTCATGTTGGGAGATTGGCCGAAGGAAAGCTGGTATCCGCCGGTGGTGGCCGCGTACGCCCGGTTCGCGCGCATCGCATCGAGGATCGAATAGGCGAGATCGGCGGCCTGGGTGCGGAAATAGGCGCTGTCGTTCGCCGTTACGGCGGTGAGAACGAGCTTCGCGACGCCAAGCATTCCTATGCTGATCACAAGGACGGCGACCAGCACTTCGACCAGAGTGAAGCCGCCTGCACGGGCATTGCCGCGGGCGCTGGCGGCGAATCGCCCGCGCGCAGTCCCCGCCTCCGCTGCCCTCACGGGCGCCGAGCCGATGGTCGGCGGCGGGCTGCTGTTGGGATCGCGGGCGCTCAGTGGATATGACGTCACGGGTGACCTCATGGGCAGGCGAGCGCTTGGCCATTCAGGGTTTGGCCGGGTGTGGGCGAAGCCTCGACCGCGCCGACCGCGGATATCTCGATGTCCCGGGCATAAGGCGCACCGCGGCTGTCGCACAGCGTGAAATAGGTGGTGTTGTACAGCCCGGACCCGGCCGCGGCCTTGACGAAGCCGTTTGGCTCGAACGTGATGTGGGTGACCCCCGCGCCGTTGAATGTCCCGGAGAGGGTGTTGCCGCCCTGGAGCGGGGATTTCACCTGCAGCACGGTGGGCGCCGGGCCGCTCGTCTCGACGATCCACCCGGTGCTCCAGGCCGTCGCATCGCTGCAGGCGGGGGTGGCGGCGCCGACCACCGAGGCGCAAGCCTCGACGTTCGCATCTCTCTTGACCGCCTCGCTGCGGGCGTAATCGAGGCTCGAGATGAGCGAGTCCGCCTCGGCGTCTTCGCGGTTGTTCTGGATGAACACTCTCAAGGCCGGCACGGCGATCGCGAGCAATATGGCGGCGACGGCCAGGGTGACCATGAGCTCGAGGAGAGTGAATCCCCGCTGCCTGCTCAGGCGAGAGTCTCGGCCCGTTGTCGAATCTCGCACGGGTTCTGCCGCTCCCAAAATGCGTTGGGCCCGGAGTCTAATGAATCGGCACCGCGGATTCCGCGTGAAAACACCCATATTCGCGAGGCATCCGACCAGCGGGCGTTGCGGGCGGACGAGCGGCCGTGGCGAGAAGGGGCGTGATGGAGTTCCTTGACAGATGCGATATCCCATGTTTACCCATCACGGCGGCACGGCGGATGACCATGGCGGCCGCGAGCAAAATCAACGAATTGCTCCCCGTCCGTCCCGGCGCCGGCAGAAGTCACCGGCTTGCCCTCAAGCCGCCTCAGGCTCTCGACTCGCTGCCGTGAGCGCCCGGGGTGGACCCCGTCACAGAATCGGGGACTGCAGGAGCGGAGACGGCCAAGCTCTTGACTTGGTCCAATATTGGTCCATCCTGTCGCCTTCCGCGTGCCTGGGCCGGGTCCTTCGGGGACTGCGCCCAACCGGCCTGTGGCTTCGTGCCACAGCGGGGGTCGGACGTGGCGCGGACCGCGACAACACCAAGCAGCGAATTCCAGTGGACGCCTCAATTCTGCTCACACCGCTCTCTGCCGACAGCCCCTGCGGAGTGGATCTTGAGGAATCCGAGCCTCTGCTGCTCGCGGCATTCGACGCCTACCGCCTCTTCGGACAGATGACCCCGTGGCCCAAGGACAGTCAGCCCGACTGGCGCGGGATTCGCGAGCGCTCGATGGAGGCGCTCGCCAAGAGCCGGGATCTGCGCATCCTGTCCCATCTCGCCGCCGCGCAGTTGCGCACCGAGGGCCTGGGCCCGTTCAGCCGGACCCTCGATGCGGCCGCGAAGTGGCTCGCCGAATGGTGGGATCAGACCTATCCGCGAATCGACGAGGACGCGATCCTGCGCCGCAATGCGCTCAACGGCCTGGCGGATCGAGTCGCCGCGCTCGACGGGCTGCGCCGCGTGTCGCTGCTCGAGCATCGCCAGCTCGGCTCGTATTGCATCCGCGACATCGAGATCGCCTACGGTCACCTCGCCCCGGGCCCGGACGAGTCCCCGAAGGATACCGGCCAGCTCGATGCCGTGCTCGCGGCCGTCGAGCTCGAGACTCTTCAATCGGTCGCCGCCCAGGTGCGCCAGACGGCCGAGAGTTATCGCGCGATCGAGGCGACCATGCGCGATCGCGGCGGCAGCGAAGCGGTGCCCGATTTCACCGCGCCGCTCACGCTGCTCGCGCGCACGCAAATGCTGCTCGATGCGCAGCTCGCCGCGCGGGCGCCGGCGCAAGCGGCCGACGCCGCGGGAGCGGGCGCCGATGGCGCGGACGAGCGGACCGCGCGGGCGCCGGGCACGATCGGCACCCGCGCCGAGGCGGTGAGGGCGCTCGATGCCGTGGCGGCGTATTTCCGCTCGAGCGAGCCCTCGAGTCCGGTGCCGTTGTTTGTCGAGCGCGCCAAGCGCCTGGTCGGCAAGGACTTTCTGGCGGTGCTCGAGGACGTCGTCCCCGACTCCGTCGACCAGGCGAAGAACGTCGGCGGCGTACGCGACGAGGCCGAGTAACCCCAATTATCAAGACGGAGACGAGCCGTGGCCAAGCAAAGCAGTCAGAAGTTCATCGCCCGCAACCGCGCGCCGCGCGTGCAGATCGAATACGACGTCGAGGTCTACGGGGCGCAGAAGAAGATTCAGATCCCCTTCGTCATGGGGGTGATGTCGGATCTCTCGGGCGATGCCCGCGAGCCGCTTGCGGGGGTGGAGGAGCGCAAGTTCCTGAATTTCGACGTCGACAACTTCGACGAGCGCATGAAATCGATGAAGCCGCGCGTCGCCTTCTCCGTGCCGAACACCCTCACGGGCGAGGGCAGCCTCAGCGTCGATATCACCTTCGAGAGCATGGAGGACTTCTCTCCCGCGGCGGTCGCGCGCAAGGTCGATGCGCTCAACAAGCTGCTCGAGGCGCGCAGCCAGCTCGCGAACCTCGTCACCTACATGGACGGCAAGTCGGGGGCCGAGGAGCTGATCGCCAAGGCGCTCAACGATCCGGCGCTGCTGAAATCCCTCGCCGCGCAACCCAAGCAGGAAGAATCCGGGAGTTGAGCCATGGCCGAAGCCACCCAATCCGCCGAAACCGCCGCCGCCGCGACCGAAGCCGATCAATTCGCGGCGCTGCTGCAGAAAGAGTTCAAGCCCAAGACCGATCGCGCGCGGGCGGAGGTCGAGCGCGCGGTGCAGACCCTCGCCGCGCAGGCGCTCAGCGAGACCGCCGTGATCTCCGACGATGTGGTCGGAACGATCAAGGCGATCATCGCCGAGATCGACAAGAAGCTCTCGGATCAGGTGAATCTGATCCTGCACCACGAGCGCTTCCAGCAGCTCGAGAGCGCCTGGCGCGGCCTGCACTATCTCGTCAACAACACCGAGACCGACGAGATGCTCAAGATCCGCGTCATGAACGTGTCGAAGAAAGACGTGGGCAGGACGCTCAAGAAGTACGCGGGAGCCGCCTGGGATCAGAGTCCGATCTTCAAGAAGCTCTACGAGGAGGAATACGGGCAGTTGGGCGGCGAGCCCTACGGCTGCCTCGTGGGCGACTATTATTTCGATCACACCCCGGGGGATGTGCAGCTGCTCGGGCAGATGGCGCAGGTCGCCGCCGCCGCGCACGCGCCCTTCATCGCCGGCGCCGGTCCCACCCTCATGGGCATGGACTCCTGGCAGGAACTCGCCAATCCGCGCGACCTCGGCAAGATCTTCGGGGCGCCGGATTATGCCGCGTGGCGCTCGCTGCGCGAATCGGACGATGCGAAGTACCTCGGGCTTGCCATGCCGCGCTTCCTCGCGCGCCTGCCCTACGGGGCGAAGACCAACCCCGTCGAGGAGTTCGAGTTCGAGGAGGACGCGACGGGCGGGCAGCACACGCGCTATTCCTGGGCCAACTCCGCCTATGCGATGGCCGTCAACGTCAATCGCGCCTTCAAGCTGTACGGCTGGTGCACCTCGATCCGCGGAGTGGAGTCCGGGGGGGCGGTCGAGGGGCTGCCGGTGCACGCATTCCCGAGCGACGACGGGGGCGTCGACATGAAGTGCCCGACCGAGATCGCGATCAGCGACCGGCGCGAGGCCGAGCTCGCCAACTGCGGGCTGATGCCGCTCATCCACCGCAAGAATACCGACACCGCCGCGTTCATCGGCGCCCAATCGCTGCAGAAGCCGCAGGAATACATGGACCCCGATGCGACGGCCAACGCCCGCCTCTCGGCGCGCCTGCCGTACCTCTTTGCGAGCTGCCGCTTCGCGCACTACCTGAAATGCATGGTGCGCGACAAGGTGGGCTCGTTCAAGGAGCGCGCCGACATGGAGCGCTTCCTCTCCGACTGGATCGCGAGCTACGTGATCCTCAATCCGGAGAACGCGGGGGAAACCGCCCGGGCACAGAAGCCGCTCGCGGGCGCGGAGGTCAAGGTGGAGGAAGTCGAGGGCAACCCCGGATACTACTCGGCGACGTTCCACCTGCGGCCGCACTACCAGCTGGAAGGCGTGAACATTTCCATGCGGCTGGTCTCGCGGCTGCCCTCGCAGCGCCAGGGCTGAGGCGGCCGGGCGCCGGCGGCGCACATTGGCCAATGCGGCGCCTCGGCGAGACTGACGGCCGATAGTCGACAAACGAACGAATCAACGAACGAACCAACGAACCACAAGAGGAGATGGGCCAATGGCAGTCGACATGTTTCTCGAGCTGAGCGGCATCGACGGCGAGACCGTGGATAAGGTGTTCAAGGACAAGAAGGCGATCGATATCCTCGCCTGGAGCTGGGGCATGTCCAACGCGGGCACGTTCCACGCCGGCACCGGCGGCGGGGCGGGCAAGGCAAGCTTCCAGGACATCAGCATCACGAAGTTCATCGATCTCTCCACTCCGAATATCATGCTGTGCTGCGCGAACGGCAAGCACATCGAGAAGGGCGTGATCACCGTGCGCAAGGCCGGAGAGAACCCGCTCGAATACCTCAAGATCACGATGCAGAACATTCTCGTGACCTCGTACTCGACGGGCGGCAGCGGCGGGGAGGATCGCCTGACGGAGAACCTGTCCCTCAACTTCGCCCAGGTGAAGGTCGAATACGCGCAGCAGGCGGACAAGGGCGGCAAGAAAGGAACGCAGAGCTTCGACTGGAACATCGCCGAGAACGCCAAGTCTTGAGCGACTCGCGGCAGCTGTTCCGGGACGGCAAGCTCCGCGAGTCTCTCGCGGCGCTGCAGAGTGAGGTGCGCGCTTCGCCGGCCGATGCGAAGCTGCGCACCTTCCTCGCCCAGCTGCTGATGCTGACGGGCGACTGGGACCGGGCCGTCAATCAGCTGCAGGTGGCCGCAGAGCTCGATGCCCCGGCGCTGCCGATGAAGCATGCCTACACCGCCGCCATCGGCTGCGAGCGGCTGCGCTCGGCGGTGTTCGCCGGGCAGAAGCGCCCGCTCATCCTCGGGGATCCGCCGACGTGGATCGCCGTGCTGCTTCAGGCCCTGACGGCGCTGGCGCAGGGCAGGGCGCAGGAGTCCGCGCAGCTGCGAGCGCAGGCGCTCGAGGAGGCGGAGGCGACGGCAGGGCGCTTGAATGGCGCCGAGTTCGACTGGATCGCGGATGCCGACTCGCGCCTGGGCCCGGTGCTCGAGGTGTTCCTGAACGGGGCGTATTACTGGGCACCATTCTCGAGGATCCGGCGCATCGTCATCGAGGCGCCGGCGGACGCGAGGGACCTGGTGTGGGTGCCGGCTCAGTTCACCTGGAGCAACGAGGGACAGGCGATGGGGTTCATCCCCGCTCGCTACCCGGGCTCCGAGCACAGCGAGGATGACGGGGTGCGAATGGGCCGCAGGACGCAGTGGCAGGACATCGGGGACGGCGCATTCGCCGGCTTCGGCCAACGGGTGCTCGCCACCGGCACCGATGAGTTGGGGCTGCTCGAGGTGCGAGAGCTCGTGCTCGAGAGCGGCTGAGCACGAGCCATGGCCGAACTTAGTCTGCGCGAGCGCCTGCAACCTGCGTTGCTCGATCGGCTCGAGGACGACGAGCGGTTCCTCACGGTCTTTCATGTCGAGGTCGCTCGTGCGCAACTCGCGCGGCTGAAGCTCACCGAGCGCGAATGGCTCGACATCCTCTTTGCCCAGGGGCTGCGAAGCGTCGAGGAGCCGCGGGACGGGGCGGTGAGGGGCGGCGGTGAGGACCTGCTGCACGCCCGGCTCTTCGCGCCGAGCGGGCGAGTGAGTCCCGCGCATCTCAAAGCGCTGGTGCTGAAGCCCCCGGGCGCGCCGCAGGGCATCGCGGTGCAGGAGTTCTGCCGGATCGAGACGCACAACGTGCCAAATGCCATGCTCGAATCGAGCGAGCGGCGCAACGTGTCGATGCGGCGGCTGCGCGAGTGCGTGCTGCGCGATGTCGCCTCGCTCCTCAATGCGCTCAACCTCGAGACGAGCGTCGCTCTCGAGCGCTATCCGCGCGTGCAGCGCTCGGTGCTGAACTACGGCATGCGCTCGCTGGCGGGGCTCTCGGCGGCCGCGGTCGATCCGGCCACGGCGGCCGCGGGCATCGAGGAGGCCATCCGCCGCTTCGAGCCGCGGCTGCGCAAGGTGCATGTCGCGCCCGAAACGCGCGGGGAGCGGCGCGAAGGCCATCCGCTCTCATTCCGGATCGACGCGGAGCTCTGGGGGCAGCCGGCGCCGCAGCAACTCATCTTGAGAACGCGTATCGAGACCGACTCCGGCGACGTCACCGTCAGCGATTCCGGCGCGGGTTGAGCCGATGGACCCGCGCATCCTCGAGTACTACAACCGGGAGCTGCAGTTCATCCAGGAGATGGGCGCGGAGTTCGCCGAATCCTATCCGAGGATCGCCGCGCGCCTCGGGCTCGAGGGACTCGAGTGCGCGGACCCGTACGTCGAGCGGCTTCTCGAGGGCTTCGCGTTCCTTGCCGCGCGCATTCAGCTGAAGCTCGATGCGCGCCACCCGGATTTCACGCAGCATCTCCTCGAGATGATCTACCCGCATTTCCTCGCGCCCGTGCCGTCCTGCACGGTCGTCGAGTTCGCCCCCGATCCGAAGGAAGGCGCTCAGCTCGCCGGCGTCACCATTCCCCGCGGCGCCGTTCTGAGGACGCCGCTCGGCAAGGGGGATCGGACGGCGTGCGAGTTTCGCACCGGTCACGCGGTGAGCCTCTGGCCGCTGACGGTGAGCGAGGCGAAGTATCTCTCGGGCACCGGCGCGCTCGCCATGCAGGGCATTCCGGTCGACGCCCGGGCCCGCGCGGGCATTCGCCTGCGGCTGAAAGCGGCCACGGGCGTGAGCCTCGAGACGCTCGATCTCGATTCCCTCACCTTTTTCCTCAAGGCGACACCCGGGCTCACTCAGGCGCTCTACGAGCAGATCAGCGCCGACTGCCTCGGCTTTTGCGTGCGCTCGACGCAGCAGGGCGCCACGGTCCTCACGCGCCCGGCCGCGAGCGTGCGCCAGGTGGGATTCGAGGACGAGGAGGCTCTGCTGCCGGTCACGCGGCGCGGCTTCCAGGGTTACCGCCTGCTGCAGGAATACTTCGCCTTTCCCGAGCGCTTCCATTTCTTCGCGCTCGATCATCTGCGGGAGGGCATCGCGCAGTGCGCGGGCGAGGAGCTCGAGATCCATCTGATGCTCTGCCGCGCCAACGCGGCGCTCGAGAACGCGCTCGATGCGAGCCACTTCCGCCTCTTCTGCGCGCCCGCGATCAACCTCTTCCCGCGCGCCGCCGACCGCATTCACGTCGAGCCGTTCGACACCGAGCAGCATCTGCTCGCCGACCGCAACCGGCCGATGGATTTCGAGATCTTCGGCATCGAGCGCCTGAGCGCCGTCGACACCGATGGTGAGCCGATCGGCGAGATCCGCCCCTTCTACGCGACCGATCACCAGACCGACCCGGGCTCGCCCGCGCTCTACTACACGATGCAGCGGCGAGCGCGGTTGCCGTCCGCACGCCAGCAGCAATTCGGTACGCGGGCGGCTTACGTCGGCAGCGAGTGCTTCGTCTCGGTCGTCGACAGCGCCCAGCGCCAGCTCGAAGGCCGGATCCGGCAGATCGACGCGCAGGTGCTGTGCACCAATCGGGATCTGCCGGTGCAGCTCGCCATGGGACAGGGACGCACGAGCTTTCTCATCGAGGGCGGCGTGCCCGTCGAGTCCGTCCGTTGCATCGCCGGTCCGAGCGCGCCTCGCCCGTCGCCGGCCTTCGGCGACACGGCGTGGAGGCTGATCGGACAACTCACCCTCAACTATCTCTCGCTCATCGAGGAGGGCGGCCCGGCCGCGGCGCAGATGCTGCGCGATATGCTCGCGCTCTACCGCGATCCGAATGACCCGGCGGCGGCGCGTCAGATCGAGGGCGTGGTGGGCGTGGGCTATCGGCCGCTCGTGCGGCGCATGCCCATCCCCGGTCCCATCAGCTACGGCCGCGGCCTCGAGATCACCCTGACGCTCGATGATGCGCCGTTCGAGGGCGCCGGCATCGTGGTGCTGGCCACGGTTCTGGAGCGGTTCTTCTCGCGCTACGTTTCCATCAACTCGTTCACCCAGACGCGCCTGGACTCCGCGGCGCGCGGGACGATCAAGACATGGCCGGTACGAGCGGGCAGACGTCAGATCGTGTGAGCGCCGAAGCGCCTGTGCGAGCGGCCGCGCCCGAACGCTCCGCGGCGCTCGAGCGGCTCGGCACCGAGCCGCATCGGTTCACGCTGTTTGCCGCGTTGCGGCTGCTCGAGCAGAGCTTCCCTGACCGTCCGCGTCTCGGGCAGTCGCGCAGGGCCGCGGACGATGCCGTGCGTCTCGGGCAGAAGCCGAGTCTGTCGTTCGCGCCCTCGGATGTCGCCGGCTTCCAGGGCGTCTCGGAAGAAAGGCCCGCTAGGCTCGAGCAGTTCTCGTTCGGCATCTTCGGTCCAAACGGGGCGCTGCCCCTGCATCTCACCGAGCACGCGTACGAGCGCTACCGGCAACGCGAGGACCCGACCCTCACCGATTTCGTCAATCTCTTCCAGCACCGCCTGATCTCGCTCCTCTATCGCGCCTGGGCCGAGTCCGATCCGGCGACGAGCTTCGACCGTCCCGAGAGCGATCGCTTCGCCTCGTACCTCGGCGCCCTGGCCGGGCTCGGCACATCCTCGGCGCTTTCCCGCGACGCCGCCCCCGATCGAGCAAAGCTCTGCCGGGTGGCGCATTTCGCGCCCCAGCCACGCTCCGCCGAGGCCCTGGAGAGCATTCTTGCGGAGTATTTCCGGCTCGCCGTCGAGGTGCGCCAGTTCGTCGGGGAGTGGATGGACGTGCCCGCAGAGCTCTTCAGCCGCCTGGGCCGGGATCGCGCAGCCGTCTCGCTCGGGCGCACGACGACCCTCGGAGCGCTGAGCTGGCAGTGCCAGCACAAGTTCGAGATCGTCATCGGGCCGCTCGATCTGAGGAGCTTCCGGGACTTGCTTCCCGGCTCGTGCGGGCTCGCCGAGCTCGCCGCTCTCGTGCGCCTCTATACCAACGAGGAGTGGAGCTGGCAGCTGCGCCTGCTGCTGCGGGATGTCGAGGTGCCCGGGGTGCGCCTGGGGAGCGCCGGACAGCTCGGATGGACCACCTGGCTCGGCGGGCGGGGGCAGATGGCGGACGATGTGGTGATCCAGGAACCGACTCCAGACTGCAGTGTGCGGAAGAATAAACATGAGTGACATCAGTCGTGTGGCGCTTTTCGGCAAGCTCAACAGCCTCGCCTACAAGGCGATCGAGAGCGCCACCGTGTTTTGCAAGCTTCGGGGCAATCCGTACGTCGAGCTCGTGCACTGGCTGCACCAGGTCCTGCAGCTGCAGAGCTCCGACGTTCATCTGATCGTGCGCGCCTTCGGAGTCGAGCCGGCCCGGCTCGCCCGCGACATGACCGAGGCGCTCGACCGGCTGCCGCGCGGGGCGAGCTCAATCTCCGATCTGTCCTCGCACATCGAGGATGCCACCGAGCGCGCCTGGGTCTGGGCGACCCTCAAATACGGCGAGTCGCGCATCCGCACGGGCCACGTGCTCGTGGCCCTCGCGAAGACCCCGGGCTTGCGCAACGCCCTGCTCGCGATGTCGCGCGAGTTCGAGAAAGTGAATCCGGACAGGCTCGCGGACGATTTCGAGAAAATCGTCGCCAGCTCCCCGGAGGAAACCCTCGGGGCGAGCGACGGCAGTCAGCTCACCGAGGCGGCGGCTCCCGGGGAGGCGAGCGGAGCGCTGCCTCCGGCACAGCTCGGCAAGCAGGAGGCGCTCAAGCGCTTCACGGTGGACCTGACGGAGCAGGCGCGGCTCGGCAAGATCGATCCGGTGGTCGGCCGCGATGAGGAGATCCGCCAGATCGTCGACATCCTGATGCGGCGGCGCCAGAACAATCCGATCCTGACAGGCGAAGCGGGCGTCGGGAAAACGGCGGTCGTCGAGGGCTTCGCACGCCGCATCGCGGCCGGGGACGTGCCCCCGTCGCTGAGGGAGGTGACGCTGCGGGCGCTCGATGTCGGGTTGCTGCAGGCCGGGGCGAGCATGAAAGGCGAGTTCGAGCAGCGCCTGCGTCAGGTCATCGACGAGGTGCAGGCATCGCCGAAGCCGATCGTGCTGTTCATCGACGAGGTGCACACGCTGGTCGGGGCGGGCGGCGCGGCGGGCACCGGCGATGCGGCCAACTTGCTGAAGCCCGCGCTGGCGCGCGGCACGTTGCGCACGATCGGCGCGACGACCTGGGCGGAGTACAAGAAGTACATCGAGAAGGACCCCGCGCTCACGCGGCGATTTCAGACCGTCAAGATCGAGGAGCCGAGCGAAGCGAAGGCCGTGCAGATGATGCGCGGGGTCGTCTCGGTGATGGAAAAGCACCACCGCGTGCAGGTGCTCGATGAGGCGCTCGAGGCGGCCGTGAAGCTTGCCCATCGCTATGTGCCCGACCGCCAGCTGCCTGACAAGTCCGTGAGCCTGCTCGATACGGCGTGCGCGCGTGTCGCGGTGAGTCACCACGCGACGCCCGCGGAAGTCGAGGACAGCCAGCGCCGCATCGAGGCGCTGCAGACGGAGCTCGAGATCATCGGGCGGGAGGCGGCCATCGGCATCGAGGTGGCCGAGCGGTCCGAGAGCGCGCAATCGGCGTTGCGCGAGGAGCGCGAGCGGCTGAAGACGCTGCAGGCAGCGTGGGCGCGGGAGAAGGCGATCGTCGATGAGATCCTCTCGCTGCGTGCGAAGCTCAGGGCATCGGCAGCCGGCGCGGACGGCTCGGCGGCAACCGGGACGGGCGCCGATGCGCCGTTGACTGAGAGCGAGCGGACCGCCGCGCGCGCGCGCCTGCGGGAGCTGCAGGGCATGCTTGCCGAGACTCAGGGGGAGCGGCCGCTCGTGCTGCCGAGCGTAGATGAGCAGGCGGTCGCCGGGGTGATCGCCGACTGGACCGGCATCCCGGTCGGGCGCATGGTGAAGGACGAGGTGGCGACCGTGCTCACTCTCGCCGGGACCTTGCGCCAGCGCGTCGTCGGCCAGGATCACGCGCTCGAGATGATCACCCGGCGGATTCAGACCTCGCGCGCCAGCCTGGAGAACCCCAACAAGCCGATCGGGGTGTTCATGCTGGCCGGACCCTCGGGTGTCGGCAAGACCGAGACGGCGCTCGCGCTGGCCGAGGCGCTCTACGGCGGCGAGCAGAACCTCATCACCATCAACATGAGCGAGTTTCAGGAGGCGCACACGGTCTCCACGCTGAAGGGCGCGCCGCCCGGATATGTCGGCTATGGGGAGGGCGGAGTACTCACCGAGGCCGTGCGCCGCAGACCCTACAGCGTCGTGCTGCTCGATGAGGTGGAAAAGGCCCACCCCGACGTGCACGAGATCTTCTTCCAGGTCTTCGACAAGGGGATCATGGAGGACGGGGAGGGCCGGCTCATCGACTTCAAGAACACCCTCATCATCCTCACCACCAACGTCGGCACGGACCTCATCATGGGGATGTGCAAGGACCCGGAGCTGCTGCCCGAGCCGGAGGGCATCGCAAAGGCACTGCGCCCGCCCATGTTGAAGACCTTCCCGGCGGCGCTCCTCGGCAGGATCGTGGTGATTCCCTACTACCCGCTCGCCGATGCGGTGCTGCAGAGCATCATCCGCCTGCAGCTCGATCGGGTCGTGGCGCGCATCCGGCAGAATCACGCGGCGGCGCTGCGCTACGAGGAGGATGTCGTGCGCCTCATCGCCTCGCGCTGCACCGAGCCCGAGAGCGGCGGCCGCATGATCGATGCAATCCTCACCAACACGCTGCTGCCGCAGGTGAGCCGCGAGTTCCTCGAGCGGATTTCGCAGGGCGTCACCACGCGCGAGGTGGCGATATCGGTCAAGGACGGCGATTTCGGGTATTCCTTCGCCTAGCACTCCGGCGATGCCCCTATCAACACATTCAGTGCACACAAGCGGCGCCATGGCGCCGCGAGGAGACAACAGGTGAATCCAACGATGTGGATGCGCGATCTGCCGGACGACAAATGGCTGCGCCAGATCGTCATGCCGGGCAGCCATGACGCCGGCGTCTACGGTACGGCGCAGGTCATCTTGCGCACGACTTCGCTCGTCAAGCGGGAGTACACGGTCTGCCAGCACTCGGATTTCTCCAAGCAGGCCACCGCCGGATCCCGCTTCTTCGACTGCCGGGTATTCTTTCGCAAGCTCCCCCAGGCCGAGCGGGCTGGAAAACAGCTGTACGGGAAGGCGGGGCAGGCGACGCAGAAGTACGAGAACACCCTGGGCCACTTCGCGCGGGAGAAGGTGAAGGGCGCCGCGCAGCCCAAGATGGGCGGCTTCGGCGGCACGCTCGCGGTGATCGTGCGCGACGCCCTCGAGTTCGTGCTGGCCCATCCGACCGAATTCATCATCCTGCGCTTCTCGCATACCTATCATCCCACGGAGTGCGTGCACGAGATCAAGGACATCATCGCCGACCAGCGCTACGCCAACGCGGTGTTCAAGGAACAGGGCAATCTCGCCACGCGCCGCATCGGCGACCTGCGCGGCAAGGTCATCATGGTCTTCGACGAGCAGTTCAACCACCACATCACGCCGACCGAGGGCATCCTGCGCTTCAAGAAGTATTCCGACGGCCTCACCAACATCAGCGGACTGGCGACCTGCGGGACGTTTTCGAGCTCGCTCAAGATGTCGAAGGTGCACGAGGGGGCGATCGGCGCGGTAAACAAGCACCTGGCGCATCCGCCCGATCCCGGACATCTGCACTTCGTCTACTGGCAGCAGACCGGCGGCATCATCGGCGAGAAGGACGTGTTCAAGACCACGGTGGCGGCACGCGAGCCCGGCAAGCAGTGGAGCGGCGGCGCGCATGCGAATCTCGCTGACTTCGCCGCGGAGCTCAAGCGGATATACGACAATAATGGACACAGGATGCCGGCGAACGTGGTCTCGCACGACTTCGTGACCGCGCAAACCTGCGAAAGGATCATCCGCCTCAATCCCGATGTCAGGTGAGAACGGGGACGCCCGGTTCCGCGGCAGCTCCGCGCCAAATAACGCAGCAGGACGCCGAGCTCGCCGGTCGGCGCGCGCGCTGCGACCTGTTCTCGCTCATTTACCGCATCCAGAGCGCGGCGCGCTCTGCGCGTTGTTCGCGAGGCGGTCAGCGTACTCCTGCGCGGCCGCCTCCGGTCGGCGCAAGGCGATTGGCCTCGGCCGAGGCGTCGGTCCTGACCGGGCCACCGGCTTGGTTTGCCACGCTCATGAGCTGCTCGAGACGTTGGGCCGCGCGCACCGCGAGGGCCGTTGGACCGGCAGATGCGGATTTATTTGGCTCCTGCCGGGCGGGCGATGCGGCGCTCCGTGGAGGCGGAGCCGTCGAACCCCCATGCCTGGCTCAATCTCGGCAACCGGCGGGGGCTCCCGGGAGGCAGGAGCAAGCGAGCACGGCCTTCACGCGCGCGAGGGGGCGTCGGCGAGGCGCTGGAAGATGTGCCGGGTTCGATGGCATTTCGAGCGATACTGGGAGCATCAGGCCGGAGCGGGACCGTGGGGATCACGGGGCTCACCGTCCTCGGGAGAGCGAGCCGAGGCCAGGCTACGCCGCCCAAACGGGGACAGCCTCGCACTTAACTGCCGTAATCCTTGAAAACCCATGTCTTTTCCTGCTATTTGTAGCGCAATTTCTCAGCCTCGTCTGGAGCATCGATGGCGCGCGCGAAGGTAGTCGAGTTCGACTATTACCAGTTCATCGGGCTCATGCGCCGTGCGACCGACGCGGGCAAGCGGATCGACAAGACGGACGGCAAGCGCTGGGTGGATTACATAAAATCCCATGGAATCAATGAAATAGGCGCCACCGCCATCGCCCGCCAGAAATTCGAGCAGGCCATTGGGGTGATCATCGACGAGGGACTCGACACGGACGGTTTATACTTCTACTCGAAGAACGACGAAGGTTGCCTGCGCCTGCAGACGATCGAGTGACCGGCGGGCGCGATGCCGATCGCGGCGCGGCGGATGGGGCGGTCCGCCCGGGAGGGACCCGCTTGCGGGGGGCAACGAGAGCACCGATGACCACCAAGTACCAGGACCACCGGTCCGTCAAGGTGACGAGTCCTTTCGGGCCGAATGTGCTCGTGTTCGCGAGCATGAGGAGCGCGCAGCACCTGAGCCGGCCCTTCCAGTGCGACATTTCGCTGCTCAGCGACAGCGGGGATCTCGATCCTGACAAGATCCTCGGCAAACCGCTCGTGGTATCGCTCGCCACGACGGGGCAGAAACCGCTGCGCTGCTTCCACGGCCTGGTCACCGAATTCCAGCAGGTCGGCTACGACGAGCGGATGCACCAGTACCGGGCCGTCACGCGGCCGTGGTTCTGGTTTCTCACGCGCACGGCCGACTGCCGCGTCTTCCAGAACCAGAGCGCGCCGGAGATCTTCAAGCAGGTCTGCCAGAAGGCGGGCTTCAGCGACCTCGAATTGCACCTCGGCAGTCATCCGCAGCGCGAGTACTGTGTGCAGTACCGCGAGACCGATTTCAACTTCCTCAGCCGGCTGCTCGAGCACGAAGGCATCTTCTATTACTTCGAGCATACCGAGAACAAGCACGTCATGGTTCTCACCGACGACGTCGGCAATTGCAAGCCGGTCGAGGGCTACGATTCGGTGCCGTTCTATCCGGCCAGCGCGACGGACGCGCTGCGCGAGCGCGATCACTTGCAGACCTGGTCGTTCCAGAAGTCCTTTCAGCCGGTCAGCTACGCGGCCCGCGATTATGATTTCGAGCGCCCCTCGCCCGTTCCCGCGGGCACCTCCTCGATCTCGCGCTCGTACGAGGCATCGAAGTACGAAGTCTACGATTACCCGGCCGATGCGGACCAGGTCGGCCCGAGCGGCTCGGAAGTCACCTCCGATGGAGTCGAGCGCATCGCGAAACTGCGTGTGCAGGAGCTGCAGGTTTCCCAGATGGTCGCGCGGGGCGGCGGTGATGCGGCCGGGCTCGCGGCCGGACACGTCTTCAAGCTGAAGGGCTATCCGCGCAGCAGTCTCGATATCCAGTACCTCATCACCTCGACATCGATCGAGCTCAGCTCGCAGGCCTATCACGGCGGCTCGGGCTCCGAGACGCAGTTCACGATCGCCATCGAGGCCGTCGATGCGCGCGAGCCGTACCGGCCGCCGCGGCTTGCGCCGAAGCCGATGATCCACGGCACGCAGACGGCCGTGGTGGTCGGGCCGAGCGGGGAGGAGATCTACACCGATCCGTTCGGGCGGGTGAAAGTGCAGTTCCCCTGGGATCGCTACGGCAAGCTCGACGAGAAGAGCTCGTGCTTCGTGCGCGTCGGGCAGCTCTGGTCCGGCAAGAGCTGGGGCGGCATCCACATCCCGCGCATCGGCCAGGAGGTGATCGTGTCGTTTCTCGAGGGAGACCCCGATCGGCCGATCATCATCGGCAGCGTTTACAACGGCGCGAACAAGCCGCCGTACCCGCTGCCGGACAACAAGACCCAAAGCGGCATCCGCTCGCGCAGCTCATTGCAGGGGACCGGAGAGAACTTCAACGAGCTGCGCTTCGAGGACAAGAAGGGCGCGGAGCTGCTGCTGCTGCACGCGGAGAAGGATCAGACCATCGAGGTGGAGAACGACGAGCAGCACTCCGTCGGCCACGACCGCACCAAGAGCGTGAAGAACGACGAGACGACATCGATCGGCAAGGACCGGACCGAATCCGTCGGTGGGAAAGAACGCATCACCGTGAGCCAGGATCGAACCAAGACCGTCCAGGGAAGCGAGACGATCGACATCGGCAAGGATTATGCGAAGAGCATCTCCGGCAGCCGCACGCTCTCGGTGACCAAGGACGAGAGCACGACGGTGAGCGGCGGCCGCACCGAGCAGGTGGACAAGGACGAGCAGGTGAGCATCGGACAGAACCGCTCCCACAAGATCGGCAACAACGACACGCAGTCGGTCGGCCAGAAGCTCTCGATCAATGCCGGACAGGCCGTCGAGATCGTGACCGGCTCGGCGAGCCTCACGATGAATCAGGACGGCACGATCACCCTGAAGGGCAACAACATCACGCTGTCCGGGGAGGGTGACATCACCATCAAGGCCGGCGGCAACGTGGTCATCAAGGGCAGCAAGGTCACCCAGAACTGACCGGTGGCCCGCAGCCATCCGTCCCGTGCAGGGACCGGCGCGGCCGAAACACAGAGGAAAGAATGAGCGCAAATCAATCCGGGACGCCGACGCGCGCCGTTGGCGCCGAAGAGAAGGCGGCAGAAGGCGGTACGGAGCTCGGGGCGCTGCTGCGGGCCGAGTCGTTGCGCTCGCGGGCGGCGGCGGCGGCCGTCGTGCTCGGAAAGATCGTCGCGATCGATCCCGAGGGCACGGTCCGCATCCTGCTCCCCGGCACCCCGGACTCGCGCCCCGCTCGTGTCGCAGCGGATCTGTCGGCCGAGGCGCTGGCGGCGGCCGCAACCGAGGGCCGAGCGGCCATTCTGGCATTCGAGCATGGCGATCCGGCCCTGCCCATCGTGATGGGCCTCCTGCGGCGGACCGGGCCCGCGACCGGGGACGACCGCCGCGCACGGGAAGTGGAGGCACGGGTGGACGGCCGGCGCATGCATATCGTCGCGCAGGATGAGATCGTCCTCGAGTGCGGCAGCGCTTCGATCACGCTGCGCCGCAATGGCCGCGTCGTGATTCGCGGCGAATACGTGGAGACGTACTCCGAGGGAACCAACCGGATCAAGGGCGGGCAGGTACGGATCAACTGAGACGCCCGTCGCGATGAACGCCGTACGCAGCACCGCCGAGCCCTACTGGGATCTGGTGGAACAGAGCCTCGAGGAGGCCGCCTTCCTCTGGAAGCGCTGGGAAGCGGATCTCGGCAGCCTCACGCGCAACCTCGATGAAGTCTGGACCTGGACGGAGGAGCGACTGCATGGCGCGCTCGATGGCGTGCGGGTCGCCGGCGAGCGGGTCCTCGAGGTCACCGAGGCGGCGCTGCACGGAAAGGACATGGCCGCACGCTGCGCCGCGGCGCAGGTGCTCGCGGCCGGAACACCGGAGCGTGCCCGAGGCGCGCTCGCGGCCGCCGTCCGCGAGGCTCACGGCGCGCCGCTGCAAGCCCTGGCGCGGGGGATCGAGACCGCGGCGCTCGATGGGACCTTCGCCCCGGTGACTGCCGCGCTCGCGGCCGCCGGCCCGGAGCACGCCGCCGCGCTCTGCCGGATCAAAGCCTTCCGGCGCGTCGCGCCGGGCCGGGAAGCAACCGGCGCTCTGGAGGCAAACGATCCGCGGGCGCAGGCCGAGGTGTTGCGCTCGCTCGCATACGCCGCGGATGACTCCATCGCGGCGCCCTCGGTGTCCTGGGGCTTGAGCAGCGCCGATCCGGAAATTCGCCGGGCCGCGATCGGTACCGGCATTCGACGCGCGCATGCTCCCGCGTGGCACGCGGCAGTGGAGCTCTTGAGGCAGCGCCACCCGGACTGCGCGCCCTTCCTCTCCTGCGTGGCGGCGCTCGGCTCACCCGAGGAGCGCGAGCTCGTGATCGCGGTGCTGCGGGAGCCGGCGCTGCGGGAGCCGGGACTCTTTGCGCTCGCGTATGTCGGTACACCGCAGGCCGTTGAGATCGTCCTGTCCGGTATGCGCGATGAGACGCTCGCCCGCGCCGCCGGCGAGGCGTACTGCGCCATCACCGGCGCGGAGCTCGCCCGCGACCGGCTTGCCGCGGCCCACCCGCCCGATGGCCCCTCGCCCCCGCCTCTCGAGGCGGATGATCTCGATGCCTCTCCGGTGCCGAGCGCGCACGAGCTCTGGCCGGTGCCCGATCGTGCCGCAGTCGAGCGGCACTGGCAGGGGCTCAAACGACAGTTTGCGGCGGGCGTGCGCTACTGGCGGGGCCGCCCCCTCGACCTGCAGACGCTGATCGGCGCTGTCGAGACAGGACCGATGCTGCGCCGAGACGACCTTGCGCTGGAGCTCGCTGTGCGCACCGGCGGCAAGTATGACGTGGAGCCGCGCGCTTTTGCGCAGACCCAGCGAATCATGATGCGGGCGGCGCGCGCACGGCTCACCGCTGCGGCCGCGCGCTGACCGATGCTGCAGATCGACAATCAGACTCCGTTCCATGCCGTGCTGTCCGTCCTGCCCGATCGGGAAGCCATCGACACGTTGTATGTGATCCTCAAGGCGACGCTCGTTCTGCGCCCGAGGCTCGCCCTGGCGAGCGCGCAATTGCCGGTGACGCTCGCCGATGAGTACTACGGCGATCCGGCCGACTCGAGCCTGAAGGCGGTCTCGGAGATCCACATCGGCAAGCCGGGAACGGACGTGCTCCTGATCGGCCGCGCCTGGGGCCCGCAGGGTCGGACGGTTCGCGAGACCCTGGTTCGCGTCTCAGTCGCGGAGCGTCAGAAGCTCGTGCGGGTGCTCGGTGATCGAGTGTGGCAGCCGGACGGCACGCCCTCGGCGCCCGAGCCCTTCGAGGCGATGCCGCTCGTCTGGGAGCGCGCCTTCGGAGGCGCCCATGCGCTCCTCGAGCGCACGCTCGCCGAGGAGCGCAATCCCATCGGCATCGGCTACGCGGGCAGGCGCGGCGCGCAGGAGCTCACCGGGCAGCCGGTGCCCAATCTCGAGCATCCCGGCGAGGCGCTCGAGCGGCCGGGACAGAATCCCACCCCCGCCTGCTTCGCGCCGGCCGCGCCGCACTGGCTGCCGAGGCGGGGCTTCGCCGGCACCTACGACGAGAGCTGGCAGCGCAGGCGCGCTCCGTATCTGCCGGCGGACTTCGATCCGCGCTTCCTCAGCTGCGCGGCAGCGGAGCTCGCGTTCGATCGCTATCTCGTGGGGGGCGAGCCGGTCGAGGTCCTGGGAGCGGCCGCGGACGGACCGATCGCGTTCGTGATCCCCGCGGCGAACCTGCAGCTCGATGTGAGGGTCGCCGGCGGTGTCGAGCACCCGCCGGCGAACCTCGAGACCATCCTCATCGAGCCCGATGAGAATCGCGTCTGCTTCACCTGGCGGGCGGCGCTGCCCTGCGATCGCAAGGTGCTCAAGGTGGAAAAGGTCACGGTGCGGCGCGCGCGCGCAGGAGCTCCGGCCTGATGCCGGCGCAGATCACGGCAACGTCCGCCATCTGCTCGGCCGGGCGCGGCGTCGAGCAGCTGTGGGCATCCATCCGCGCCGGGTTGTCGCGGATTGGCAGCTCGCGCGTGCTGGATCGGCATGGCGAGCCCATCCAGATGGGACTCGTACCGGAGGAGGCTTTGGAGCCCGAGCTGCCCCCTGAGATCGACTCGTTGCCGCTGCCATCCCGGGCGCGCCGGATGCTGCGGCTCGGGGTGCCGGCGCTGCGCTCGGTGCTGGCGAGCGCCGCAGAGCCGCCGCTGCGCCTTTACCTCGGTCTGCCGCAGCTGAGTCTCGAGGAGGCGCCCTGGCTGAGGAGCCTTTCGTTGCATCTCGCGACGATGGCGGGCACGTCGCTCGATGTTCCGAATTGCCGCGTGGTGCCCTCGGGCAGGGCCGCCGCGCTCCTCGCGCTCGAGCTTGCACTGGGCGCCCTGGAGCGGGACCCGAAGAAGCCCGTCGTCGTCGGCGGAATCGATACCTACCTCGATCTGAAGGTGCTCGCGGCGCTCGATGCCGAAGGCCGTCTCCTCGGGCGCACGGTAAGCGACGGCTTCAACCCCGGGGAGGGGGCCTCGTTCCTCGTGCTGGCGCATCCGGAGGCCGCCGGCGGTACCGGAGTCAGGGTCGAGGCGGCTGCCTCGGCGCAGGATCCGGGACATCGATACGGCTCGGCCCCCGCGCGCGGGGAAGGGCTCGCCTCTGCGCTCGAGCTGCTGCGCGGGCGCCTGCCGAACCCGGGATCGATGGTCGGATCCACATTTGCGGCGCTCAACGGGGAGAGCTTCGACGCGAAGCAGTGGGGCGTGGCGCGGATGCGGCATGCGGACTTCTTCACTCCCGACTCGTCCGTCACCCATCCAGCGGACTGTTTCGGGGACGCGGGCGCGGCCATGGGCGCGCTGCTGCTCTCCCTCGGCGCTCGAGCCATGGAGCGCGGCGAGCGGCCGGGCCCGGCGCTTCTCTGGGCGGCCTCCGATGGCGAGACGCGCGCCTGTGCTTTATTGTCGGGTGCGCACAACTGAGCGGAGGAGAGTCGGCATGCCTGCAACAGTGTTCGCCAATATGCTCGGCATCGCCCACAAGGGCAGCGGCGGAATGAGCACGATATTTCCCGACGTGTGCAAGACCCCGACGCCCGCCGGACCGGTTCCTATTCCCTATCCGAACATCGGTCAGTCCTCGAATACGACCTCGGGACCGACCAGCGTCACGACCGACGGCCAGATGCCGATGACCAAGGGCGCAAAGTACATGATGTCCTCGGGGGATGACGCGGGCTCGGCTGGCGGGGTGATGAGCGGCAAGGTCGCCGGGGCATGCGAGTTCATGATGTACTCATTCGATGTGAAGTTCGAGGGCAAGAACGTCTGCCGGCTCGCCGATCCGCTCTTTCAGAACGACAAGAACGGCATGGGGTAGAGCGCGCATGGAAATCGGAGAATCGGTCGCCCCTCCCGGACTCGCGCACACCCGCTCCGATGCCAGCCGGCTGGTCGGGTGCGACTGGCAGGACTGTCTCACCACTCATGAGCGCAAGGTGTCCTATCCGGGGGGAGGCAAACTCGCGCGCTCGAACGGGTTCGCAGCGGCGTGGGTGGCCGCCGGACTCGAGCCGTGGGTGAAATATGGGGATGGAATCGACAGCATGGCGAGCGCTGCGGAGTATCGGCAAAAGACACCGGGCGCCGCCTACGCGGGCACGGCCGCCGCGATGAAGCACCCCGAGTACCACACTCAGAAGCATCACCTCATCTCGATCAATCTGTTCAAGAACTTCCCCAAGCTCAAGCACGACGCCACCCTGATCGGGTACGACGTCAACGCGCCGGAAAACGGGATCTGCCTGCCCTCGTACACGCTCGACATCGTCCGTCACGATCTGCAGGCCCACCGTGGCAGCCACCCCAATGCTCTTTACAACTCCAGGATCCTGCCGCTGCTCGAGCGACTCGAGCAGCGCGCGGCAAGGTACTGCGAGCCGGAGAGAAACGGGGCCTGCGAATTCCAAAGACAACTGCTCGGCGATCTCGACCGGCTCGCGCGCGAGATCGAGAACAGGGTGCGCGAGTGGGACTGGCTGCTGCGCTCCGAGGCGCCGACCGAGCGCAGCGAAGCCTATGAGCGCCTCGCGCGCCTGAAGGCCGCGAATGACTGAGCGCTATTGGATCTGGGCGAACGAGCCGACCGCAGAGGAGGACGCCATGATCTACGGCGTGCCGCCGGTCATCGCAACGCTCGGGCTGCTCTTCAACCAAGGGCGACTGGTCACCGCCCCGGTGCCGCTCATCGAGATCGAGCGGGACTCGGACTCCCAGGGGAGGCTCACGGACAATCTGATCGCGGGCGGCCTCAAGGGGCTGCTGTTCTCATCGCGGCTCAGGGAGCTCCTGCGCTCGACGGGCATCGAGAACCTGCAGCACTTTCCCACCGTCCTGCGCAATCCAACGGACGGCACCGAGACCGGTGACTACACTCTCACCAATGTGCTGGGGCGCATCGAGTGCGTCGATCGCGCCAAGTCGGTTCTGAAGCATCCGCCGGGCGACCCGGACCATATCGAGTTCATCGAGTCGCTCGCGCTCGACACTCGGCGCATCCGCGGGCACGATCTCTTCCGCATGGGAGAGGTGCCCGAGATCCTGGTTGCGAGCGAGAGGGTGAAGCGCGCGTGCGAGGGGGCGAACATCACGGGCGTGAGGTTCCATGCGCCCGAAGACTACATGTTCTGATGCCGTGTATCTTCACGCGAGCGGGCCGTGCCTTGCGTGAGCCGCAGTGTCGGTTTGCCTCTGCGCATCGGCCCGGCGCCGCCGCTGCATCCTCTCGCCCGCGGCCCGTGGTTCGATGCCGAGCCGGATGCGTGCCGTCCCTGGTTTCCCTGCCCGGGGCGCTCGCTTGCGGTCGTACCGCCGTAAGCCTTAAGCTTGCCTGCAAGCTCTGGGCGCCATGAATCTCACACTGGACATAATAAGTGGCAATGGTGAGCCACTGGGTGCGGCGCGCCGCAAGATCTTCGGCCCCGAGGGCGGACGGATCGGACGCGCGCCGGACTGCGAGTGGGTGCTAGCGAACCCCTACGTCTCGCGCCACCACGCGACCATCCGCTGGATCAGCGGCACCTACTACATCGAGAGCGCCGGCGAGAACGGCGTCGCGCTCGGGACACCCCAGGAGCTGATCCCGAAGCTCGAGCGCCGGCCGCTCAAGCACGGCGACCACCTCTTCATCGACGAATACGAAATCTCGGTCGGGCTCGACCCTGTCGCCCCCGATCCGCTCCCCGCGCCCGGTGCCGGCGCGGGGAGCGGCGCTTTCGTCCCCGCGGATGACCCCTTCGGTCTCGCGCCCACACCGGGCTCGCCGGTCCTGCCGGATCCTCTCGGGCCTTCCTCGGATGAGCTCGATCCGCTCAGCCATCTGGGCGGTCGGGGCGGCTCTGCCGCCCTCACTGCACCCCGCCCGGACCCGGGTTGGAATCATACCCCCGGGGTGAGCGACCATTTCGCACCGCCCGAGCCGGCCGCTTGCCCGGCACAGGTCATTCCCGACGATTGGAACCGGACGACACTCGGGCGCGAGAGGTCCTCACAGGCTACCCGGCCGCAGGCTGCGGTGTCGCCCGCCGCCCTCGCGGAACCTGCGGCGCCCGCGCCCGCCATCCCCGATGACTGGGACAAGACGAACTTCTCGCTGAAGTCGGCCCCTGCGGCCCCGAGGCCCGCACCCGCGCTTCGTCCGTCACTGCCCGCGACCGCCGTCCCGGTACACCGGCCGCTCTCGGGCGAGTCGGGAGCCGGCGGGGCAACGGCGCACGGGGCGGGCGCAGGTGCGAGCCCCGAGGGTCAGGCGGCGGGGGCGGGAGTGAGGCCTTCGGGGCCCTCGGGGCCCTCGGCGGCCATCGCCGCGGCGGCTCCGGCGCAGATGCCCGCCGCGCCGGGCGGGCTCGATGTGGCGGCACTCCTGGCCTCCGCCGGAGTCGACCCCGTGGGCCTGGCGCCGGATACGGCGGACTCCCTCGGACTGATCCTGCGCTCGGTCGTGCAGGGCATGATCGATGTGCTGCGGGCGAGGGCGGAAATCAAGGAGCAGTTTCGCCTCTCCCAGACGATCGTCAAAACAGCCGAGAACAACCCCCTGAAGTTCGCCGTGAACGCCGAGGACGCGCTCGGCTCGCTCCTCGGCAAGCGCAATCCCGCCTACCTGCCGCCGGTCGAAGCGTTCGAGGATGCGTTCGATGACATCCGCTTCCACCAGCTCGCCATGCTCGCCGGAATGCGCGCCGGGTTCGATCACATGATGAGCCGGTTCGATCCGCAGCAGCTGCAGGAGAGCTTCGAGAAGCGCACCCGGCGCGGGGGGCTGCTCTCGATGAGCGCGAAGTCGCGCTACTGGGAGCAATTCACGCAGGAGTACCAGGATCTCGCCGGTGACCGGGAGCGGGCGTTTCGGCGGCTGTTCGCCGAGGATTTCGCCCTGGCATACGAGAAGCAGCTCGAGCTTCTGAAGCGAACGCACAGCAAGCCGCCGCGCTAACGCTTACCATGAGCGTACGGTGGCTCGAAGCCCGCCGGCGCGCACCCGATCCTCGGGTGATGCAGTCCTTGGGGGAACATGAAAGTGCATCGAGGATCCGTCCCCATGATCCTGGCCCTTGGGGTGCTCGGGCTCAGCGCCTGCGCCTCCAGCCCGCCAAGGCCCGCGCGGACACAGGCCACCGTCATCGCCAGCGCGAGCGTCAATCCGGATCCTCGCGGTCAACCTTCCCCCGTGGTGGTGCGCATCTATCAGTTGCGGGGGGAGTCGAAGTTCATGAATGCCGGCTTCTTCGCGCTCTACGACCATGAGCGCCGCACGCTCGGCTCGAGCCTCATCATGCGCGATGAGCGCACGGTGTTTCCCGGACAGCGGGTAAGCCTCGATCTGGCACTATCCCCCGCAGCGCGCTTTCTCGGCGTTCTCGTCGCGTACCGCGACGTGCGCACGGCTCGCTGGCGTGCGGTGGTCGGTGTGCCGGAGAAATCGCTGCTCAAGCTGCTCGCCACCCGGCACGTGTCGGTGCACGTCGGCAAGGACGCGGTCCGCATTGCCGTCACGGACTGACTCGCGAGACGAGAATCAATCGAAGGTCCCACCCGAGATGTCCGACAAGAATCGAGTCGTCTGGTCCGAAGGGCTGTTTCTGCGGCCGCAGCATTTCCAGCAGCAGGAGCGCTATCTCGAGGCCTGCCTGCAGGGCCGCGCGGGGGCGCTTCGAGCGCACTCCTGGGGGCTCATGGAGCTCGAGATCGAGCGTGATCTGCTCGCCATCGGCAAGTTTGCGTTGCGCCGCGCGCGCGGCATCTTTCCCGACGGCACCCCGTTTGTCATGCCGGACACCGATCCGTTGCCGGCGCCGCTCGAGGTCGGCGCGCCGCTGCGCGATCAGGTGGTGCTCCTCGCCATTCCGCTGCACAAGGCGGGCGCCACGATGGCCGCGCGCGCCGATGAGTCGCCCGAGGCCACCCGCTACCGCACCATCGACCATCAGACGCGGGATGTGATGTCGGATGTCTCCTCGGTCGTCGAGCTGCAAGTCGCCGCCCTCAGCTCCCGGCTCATGCCCCAGAGCGAGCCGGGCGAGGACTTCGCGCAGATCCCGGTGGCTCACGTGATCGAGTGCCGGGCGGACAAGCAGGTCGTGCTCGATGAGCGGTTCATCCCGACCGTGCTCTCGTGCAGCGCCGCGCCGCGCCTGGCGACCTTCCTCTCGGAGCTTCAAGGGCTCCTGCACCAGCGCGGGGAGGCGCTTGCGGCGCGCGCCGTGGCGAGCGGCAGGGGCGGGGCGGCCGAGATCGCGGACTTCCTGATGCTGCAGGCGATCAACCGGTACGAGCCGCTCGTCACGCATCTTGCCGCGGGGGCCCGCTGCCACCCGGAGGATCTCTATCGGCTCGGGCTCGAGATCGCCGGCGATCTCGCCACGCTCACCTCGAGTGCGCGCCGTCCGGCGCGGTTCCCGGGATACCACCACGATGCGCTGCGGGACGGCTTCGAGCCGCTCATCGAGGCGCTGCGCGGCTCGCTCAGCGTCGTGCTCGAGCAGAACGCCGTTCCCATTGCCCTTGCGCAGAAGAAATTCGGCATCAGCGTCGGCACCGTGGCCGATCGCACGCTGTTCGATTCGGCGGTGTTCGTCCTCGCGGCCCGCGCGGAGATGCCGATGGAGGAGTTTCGCAGACAGTTCCCGCAACAGTTGAAGATCGGGCCGGTCGAGAAGATCCGCGACCTGGTCAACCTGCAGCTGCCCGGCATCGCGATCAACGCGATGCCCGTCGCTCCGCGGCAGATTCCCTACCATGCCGGGTTCGCCTACTTCGAGCTCGACCGCCAGAGCGAGTTGTGGCGGGCGCTGAAGGCCTCCGGCGGCATCGCGATTCACCAGTCCGGCGCCTTCCCGGGGCTCACGCTCGAGTTCTGGGCGATACGGAGCTGATCGATGAGCACGCCACCCGATGATCCGTTCGCTCCGAGCGATGCAACGATCTTGCGGCCACGCCCCGGGCGGCGTCCGACGCCGGGGACGCAGGGCGCACCGGGCCCGGCGCCGGGGGCGGGCTGGGCGGCACCGGGCGCCGCGCGGGCGGCACCCGAGTCAGGATCCGCCCCGATGGGGGGCGGTCCGGGTGTGGCGGAGTTTGTCTTCGCCGGCCGCAATCCGATCGTGCAGGCGGCGGTGCCGCTGCTCGTCCTGGCCGGGCGCCTGCGCGGGCAGATCGCCAACGCGGACGTGGAGGGACTGAGGCAGCAGTGCGTCCGGGAGATCCGCGCCTTCGAAGACCGGTGCCGGCGCGCTGAAGTGCCCGACGCGGACGTGCTCGCCGCGCGATACGCTCTGTGCACCGTGATCGATGAGGCGGTGCTCAACACACCCTGGGGCGCCCAGAGCGGCTGGGCCGGCCAGTCGCTTCTCGTCACCTTCCACCGCGAAGCGCAGGGCGGGGACAAGTTCTTTCAGATTCTCGATCGATTGCTCACCGAGCCGCAGCGCTACCTCGCGCTGCTCGAGCTCTGGTACCTCTGCCTGTCGCTCGGTTTCGAGGGGCGGTATCGCCTCGATGAGCGCGGCGCGATCCGGCTCGCGGACATCCGGCGCGACCTCATGCAGAGAATCGAGCAGCTGCGCGGGCGGCCCGAGCCCGCGCTCTCGCCTCACTGGAAGGGGGTCGAGGAGCGGCGCAACGCCGTCCTGCGCCTGGTGCCGCTGTGGGTGGTGGCGGCGGCGGCGGCGGCGATTCTGTTCGGGGCGTGGTGGCTGTTCAATTCCCGGCTCAACGAGCGCTCGGCGCCGATCAGCGCGGCGCTGGTCAACGTCGGCTTGCGGCCGCTGCAGCCGGCGGCAGGCGTCAGCCTGCCCCCGACCGGCCTCACGAGGCTCCTCGCCCGACAGATCTCCGCGGGACTCGTGACGGTGCAGAATCTGGGCGCGCGCGCGCGCATCACCATCACCGTGCCGGACCTGTTCGCATCGGGCAGCGCGCAGGTGACGCCGCGCTTCCTCTCCCTCATCGGGGCCATCGGCGCGGCGCTGCGCGCCGTCCCGGGCCGGATCATCGTGGTGGGGCACACCGATGACGTGCCGGTGCACTCGTTCGAGTTCCCCAACAACTACATGCTCTCCCGCGCCCGCGCGGCGACCGTCGCGGGGCTGCTCGGGCGCGAGATAGGGGACGCGAGCCGTATCGAGACGATCGGTAAGGGATCCTCCGATCCTCTGTACCGGCCGGCGAGTCTGCCGCAGAACCGCGCGCGCAACCGCCGTGTGGAAATCCTGCTCCTGCGAGGCGTTTAAGTGATCAAGCTCCTCAAGAGCCGGGTGTTCCTGGTCACGCTCGGCCTGGCGCTGCTTGCGCTCATCCTCTGGTTCGCCGGCCCGTATTTCGCCTTTGCGGGCCACGCGCCTCTCGCGAGCGTGACCGAGCGGCTGCTCGCCATTCTGATTCTGGCGGTCGGTTACGCGGTGTACGTGCAGCTGCGCCAGCTGAAGGGCGCGCGCGCGAGCGGCCAGCTCGGCGCGCAGGTGGCGGGCGAGGAGGGCGCGGCAGCCGTTGGGGCGGACGCCGCGCAGCTGCGCAAGCGCTTCGAGGAGGCGATCGAGGCGCTCAAGCGCTCGAGAAAGAAGGGCGCGGCGACCCTGTATGACCTGCCCTGGTACATCATCATCGGCCCGCCGGGGGCCGGCAAGACGACCCTGCTCGTGAACTCGGGGCTGAACTTCCCGCTTGCGCAGAAGTTCGGCAAGGAGGCGGTGCGCGGCGTCGGCGGCACCCGCAATTGCGATTGGTGGTTCACGGACGAGGCGATCCTCCTCGATACGGCCGGCCGCTTCACGACACAGGATTCAAACGCAAAGGCGGACGCCTCCGGCTGGAGCGCGTTCCTGCAGCTGCTGCGCAAGTTCCGCGCACACCAGCCGATCAACGGCGTGATCGTCGCCGTGAGCGCTACGGACCTGATCACCCTAAACGAGCGTGAGCGGGAGCAGCAGATCGGTGCGATTCGCTCCCGACTCGATGAGCTCGGGCGCGAGCTGCGGATCGAGGTGCCCGTCTATGTGCTGGTGACCAAGTGCGATCTCATCGCCGGCTTCAGCGAGTTCTTCGAGGAGCTCGATCCGGCCGCGCGCGCGCAGGTCTGGGGCATGACCTTCCCCATCGAGTCAACGGAATCGGGGCAGGCGGCCGGGCTTTTCGCCGCCGAGTTCGACGGCCTCGCCGAGCGGCTGCGGGAGCGGATGCTCGCGCGCATGGACGGGGAGCGCGACCCGCGGCGACGCACGAGCGTGCTCGCGTTCCCGCAGCAGATGAGCGCGCTGCAGCCTGCGCTCGATGATCTGTTGCAGCGGGTGTTCACGTCGTCCGGCTTCGATCGTCCGGTGCTGCTGCGGGGAGTGTATTTCACGAGCGGCACCCAGGAGGGCACGCCCATCGACCGCATGCTGGGGGCCATCGCGCGCACCTTCGGCGTGACGGGCGCCATCGCCCCGCCAGCGGCCGGACGCGGCAAGGCCTACTTCATCGAGACGCTGCTGAAGGGGGTCATCTTCCCCGAGTCGGGCCTCGCCGGAGTCAACCGCGGGCTGCGGGCGCGGATGATCGCCGCGCGCTCCGGCGCCTACATCGCCTGCCTGGCGGTGCTCGCGCTGTTGCTCTCGTGGATGGTGGTGAGCTACGACGCCAATGCCGCCTACCTCGCCGGAGTGCTCTCGGCAACGAGGTCCTTTGAGCGCGTGAAGGCGCCTGCCGGCTCGAGCGTCGCGGCCGTGCTGCCGCGGCTCGATGCGCTGCAGCGGCTCACGGCGCGCGCCGAGCAGTACCGGGGGAAGGTTCCGTGGTACATGCGCGCAGGGCTCTACCGCGGGGGCGACATCGGCGAGGAAGCCCGTGACGCCTACACCCGCGAGCTCAACGCGAAGCTCGTCCCGGCGCTGGCGGCGCGCTTTGAGAGGATGCTCCAGGCGAGTGTCGCCTCCCCGGACAGGCTGTACGCCTACCTCAAGGGCTATCTCATGCTCGGCAGCGCGAGCCACCGCGAGAGCGGGTATCTGCGCTATCTCGCACAGGTGTTGTGGCGGGAGATGTATCCGCAGGACACGACGACGGCGAACGACCTCGACCGGCAGTTCGATCAACTGCTCGCGGAGGATCGCCTGAGCTCGATCCCGCTCGATGCCCAGGCGGTGGCGCAGGCGCGCATTGCGCTGCGCAGCGCCTCGCTCCCGGTGCTGATCTACGATCAGCTGAAGCTGCGCTACCTGAACGATCCCCGCCATGCGCTGCGGCTCGACCTGAAGATCGGCACGGGCGCCTCGGTGCTCGTGCGCAGAAGCGGTGAGCCGCTGTCCCAGCCCGTGCCCGCGCTCTATACACGAGCCGTGTTCGAGCACGTCAACAGCCAGAGCCGCTATCAGCTCGTCGAGTCATTCCTCAAGGACTCGTGGGTGTTCGGCAGCGAGGTGCCAGACCTGCGCGCGAGCGGCACGCTCGCCTACCAGGTGATGAGCCTCTACGAGAGCGATTACCTCGAGTACTGGAAGTCGCTCGTCAAGGATGTCGGGATCCGCTACTCGGGCAGCCCGCAGCAGTTCATCGATACCTTGGGGATCCTCTCGAGCCCGGCATCGCCGCTGAAGGGCTTCCTGCGCGTGGTGGCGCACAACACCGACCTCGTGCAGCCGCCCGCGCCCGCGCCCGCCGGCGCCCCCGGGGCGCTCGCGGCCGCGAAGCTCGACACGCTCAAGAAGATCATCGGTCCGGGACCGCAGGGCGCGCCGCCGCCGGGCGCCCGCGTGAGCGCCTATTTCGCCCCCCTGCGCCAGCTGGTGCAGGGACCTCCCGGACAGGCGCCCATCGACCAGATGCTCGCCGCGCTCAATCAGCAGTATCAGCGGCTGCTCACGACGGGCTCGGGCGTCGGACAGCAGAGCGCGCTCGATCCGCAGGTCCAGGCCGCCATGCGCGGCGCCCGCCAGTCCCTCTCGCTCATGGCGCAGCAATTGCCCGCGCCGCTCGGCAACCTCGTGGCGCAGGTTGCGGTTCGTACGGCCTCCATCGTGAGCTCGGAGGCTAGCGGGGAGCTCACTCGACTCTATGACGCGCAGGTGGTGAGACAGTGCGCAGAGCTCGTCGGCGGCCGCTTCCCGCTCGATCCCTCGAGCGCGACCGACGCCGCCCTCGGGGATTTCGCTCACGTGTTTGGGCCGGGCGGCGTGTTCGATTCGTTCTTCCGCAAGCACCTGGCTGCGCTCGTTGACACCTCGCGCTCGCCGTGGCGATGGCGGCGCGGGGCGGCGGCGGGCTCGCAGGCGATGCTGCGGCAGTTCGAGCGCGCGCGGCGCATTCGCGAGGTGTTCTTCGGGTCCGGCTCCTCCCTGCCTCAGGTGCGCTTCAGCCTTCTGGCCGACACACTCGATCCGACCGTCACGAGCTTTCGCCTGAACGTCGATGGACAGCGGTTCAAGTATCAGCATGGGCCCGTGCAGAGCTTCTCCATGAAGTGGCCCGGCACCCTCGGGGAGGCCTCCTACGAGTTCACTTCCCCGGCGGGAGCCATCCCGGGACCCGCCCTGCAGGGTCCCTGGGCGTGGTTCCGGCTGCTCGGCCGGGCGCGCGTCGCGCCGCTCTCGGGAACGCGGTACCGCGCGAGTTTCCACGCGGGCGGCAAGTCGATGAGCGTTTTCCTCGAGGCCGATTCCATCCGCAACCCCTTCGGGCAGGACCCCGCGGTGGGGTTCAACTGCCAACCGTAGACGGGGTATGGTCGCGGCACTCGAGAGCGGGTTCTACGGGAAGCTTCCCTGCAGGGGGGATTTCATGCAGCGGCGCGTCCCGCAGGGGTTCGTGGACGCCTGGGACGCATGGCTACAGGAAGGCCTGCACGCGAGCCGCGAACAGCTCGGGTCACAGTGGCTCGAGGTGTATCTGACGAGCCCGGTGTGGCGCTTCGTGCTCGCCGAGGGCATCTGCGGCGAGAGCGCCTATGCCGGGGTGATGCTGCCGAGCGTCGATCGCGTGGGACGGTACTTCCCGCTCACCCTGGTCTCGCCGCTCGAGGTCGGCAGCTGTCTTCTCGAGGCCGCGTGCGGGGCCGGCCGGGCCTGGTTCGACGCCGCCGAGTCCCTGGCGCGCAAGGCGCTCGAGGCGGGCGATCTTGACTTCGAGGCGTTCGACGCCGAGGTCGAGGCGCTTGCGGCACTGATCGATCGCGCAGACCTCGAGACATCCAATCGGCTGATGCAGCGCATCGCGCACTCCGGTTTCCCTGGGGGCGCCGCGGCGTGGCACATCGGCATGCTCGCGGAAACACCCCAGCGGGCCGCGAACGCCCTCGCATCGATCGAGCTTCAGAGAGCCTTCAGACCCTGTGCCCTGTGGTGGACGCAGGGCGCCGAGGCTCTCGAGCCCGGCTGGCTCCTCACGAGCGGACTGCCTGCGCCCGCGAGCTTCGTGGCGCTGCTCTCGGGGCAATGGAGCGAGGCCGGTTGCACGAGCGTTGAGCTCCCCGAGCGCCCGCCGCAGCAGGAAGTGACGGAGGCTCGGCCGAGCCTCGAGCGGGCGCGGCATCCGCCCGCGCTGCGGATCGCTGCCGCGCATCCTGCACTGTGCCACGGACCCGGCGCCTCCGCGGAGCCTCGGTTCGTGCTCCGGCCCGAGATCGGGCTGTGGGGTGTCGTCATGGCCGTGGACGGCGCCGACTCGGGCGCTCGCGCGGACCTCCTCAGCGATGTCGCCCACGATCTGGCGCCGCAGGCGACGCTCACCGCGCAGGTCGAGTCGGCGCGCCGGGCGCTGCACAGGGCGCTCGGCGCGCGTCCGGGCGCGGCTTGGGGGGCGAACGCCGCGGTCGCAGCCGTATTCCTGCTGGCGCAGGGGTGCGAGTGTGCGCTGCTCTGCAGCGGCGCCGTACGGGCCGTCAGAATCCGCCGCGGCACGGCGACTCAACTCCTCGGCACCGAGCCGATGAGCCCGCCGCAGGCAATCCCGAGCGATCCGATGGAGACAGGGGGCGCCGAGGGCGCTCTGCTGGCGCTGCTCGCCGCGCCGGCGCGGGCGGAACCGGGCGTTGACCTGCGCTACGAGCCCCTGGAAGCGGGTGACCTGTGGGTGCTCGGCACGGATCAGGCGATTGCGCAGGCGCTCACCGGGCGGCTCCCGGGCGAGTGGCCGCCCGAGGCCGATCCGCCGGACGGCACGGTCAGCGTGGATGAGGCGCTCGCCGCCTTGCTGGCGCGCCATTCGCCGCCCGCAGGAGCCGCCGGGGCGAGCCCGCTGATGCTGCTCGCGGCCCGAGTCGCGGCGTGCGACGCCGGCTGAGTCAGGAGACCGGCACTAGGGTATGTCCGGGCAGAGCGCGACCACAGCCTTCACATGGCGCTCGGCGTCGTTCACCTCGCAGGGCAATGTGAGGGGGCACAACGAGGATGCGGTGCTCGAGCTGCCCGCGGCCGGATTGTGGGCCGTCGCCGACGGCATGGGAGGCCACAATGCCGGGGATGTGGCGAGCCGGATGATCGTCGAGGCGCTCTGCGAGGTCCCCCGGCGCGAGCGCCTGAGCGAGCTTGTGGATGACGCGGAAGA
Source organism: Pseudomonadota bacterium (assembly GCA_021792815.1). The sequence goes on along the minus strand of JAJYTX010000001.1, from coordinate 21,848 downwards.
CCGCGTGCAGCTCGTCAACGAGCGCCTCTATCGCAAGTCGCTTGCCGAGGGCGGCCTGTGCGGCAGCACCGTTGCCGTGCTGCTCGCGTTCGACGGCTACTGTCTCAGCCTCTGGGCCGGAGACAGCCGGATCTATCGCTCCCGCGCGGGCACGCTGAGCTGCGTCACGCGCGATCACAGCGAAGCGCAGGCGATGCTGGAGGAGGGCATCCTCGATGCCGCCGAGGCGGGCCGGCACAGCGCACAGAACATCATCACCCGCGCCGTCGGGGGGGCGGAGGCGCTCTACCTCGATCTCGAGTTGCGCCGGCTCGAGCATCGGGATCGTTACCTCATCTGCAGCGACGGCCTCTACAAGGAGGTCGCCGAAGATCGGCTCCGCGCTCTTCTCGCGGCGAACGACCCGGAGGGCGCCTGCCGCTCGCTCCTGAGGGAGGCGCTGGCCGGGGTGTGCAATGACAACGTGTCGGCCGTCGTGATCGAGTTCTCGCGCACATGAGCGAATTTCACCAGGCCCTCGATGCCTACACCGCCGGGCGCACCGATCTTGCGGCGCTGCAGCGCGCGCTCGCTTCAAGTCTCGAGCGCGAGCCGCATCTCTCGGCCGCCTTCGGCGCCGAAGTCGAGGCGCTTTATCGGGGTGACCGTATCCCGGGGCAGACGTATCTCGCGCTCATGCAGGCGATTCGTGCCGGGACTGCGAGCGGCGCGGGCGCCGCGATGCCCGAAGCGGACCAGACCCTGTTCCGTGCGCCAAAGGCTGCCGGCACGCCCGCCGCCGAGGCGCCGGCGGACCGGACGCGATTCCGTGCGCCCGCCGCCGAGCCACCGACACCCGTCGCCGATGCGACCCGGCTGCGCGCTCGGGCAGTGCCGGAAGGGAGCGAGGCGCGAGTGCCGGCGCGGGAAGCGGTGGCCGCCGGGGGCGACTCGTCGTGGTCGGCGACGACCGGCTCGCAGCGCCGCTCGGACACCGGCGGGCGCTCCTTCACCGGCACCGGCTCCTCGAGCTGGGGCGATCCGAGCCAGTGGTCGGCCGCGAGGACGGCGCCCCTGGCGGTAGGCAGCGTGCTCAAGGAGCGGTTCGTGCTCGAAGAGGAGATCGGGCGCGGAGGCATGGGAATCGTGTTCAAGTCGCGCGACCTGCGCATGGAGGAGGCACAGGACCGCAACCCCTACGTGGCGCTCAAGATCCTCAACGACGAGTTCAAGCGCCATCCGGAATCGCTGAAAGCGCTGCAGCGCGAGTTCCGCAAGGCGCAAAGCCTCGCGCATCCGAACGTCGTCACGGTCGGCGACTTCGACCGCGACGGCGCCAATGTCTTCATGACGATGGAGCTGCTCGAGGGCGAGCCGCTCGATCGCATCATCAAGCGTGCCGGCAGCGCCGGCCTCGAGAAGCACAAGGCGTTGCAGATCACGCGCGACATCTGCCGCGCGATGGCCTACGCGCACGAGCGCGGCATCGTGCATTCCGATTTCAAGCCGGCCAACGCCTTCCTGACACGCGATGGCATCGTCAAGGTGTTTGACTTCGGCATCGCGCGCGCGGCGAAGCAGGGCGACATGGCGGCCGGCACGGTGACGCTGTTCGACGCCGGCACGCTCGGCGGGATCACCCCCGCGTACGCGAGCTGCGAGATGATCGAAGGCCTCGAGCCCGACATTCGCGATGATGTCTACGCGATCGCGTGCGTGGTGTACGAGCTGCTCACCGGCAGGCATCCGTTCGCTCGCAAGTCCGCCGTGCAAGCGCGCGCCGCCGGGCTCGCGCCCGCACGGCCGGCCGGCCTGTCCCGCGGCCAGTGGCGCGCGCTCAAGCGCGGGCTCGCGTTCCGGCGCGAGCAGCGCTGCGCCTCCGCGATCGAGCTGCTCAACGGACTGCTGCCGCCGAAACGCTCCCCGGCCGTCTACGTCGGTGTCGGCGTCACCCTCATCGCCATCGCGGTGGTGGCGATCGTCGTCGTGCCGGGGCAGATCCAGCGCTACGATCGAGACCGATGGGTCGCTGCGCTGCGCAGCGGGAATGCGGCGCGGATCAAGGCCGTCCTGCCGGTGCTCGAGCGTCAATCGAGGACCCGCCGCGACGCCATCTTCGCCGACCGCACCGCAAGGAACGGCCTCATCCGTTACTACGACGGGAAGATCCGCGGCGCGGAGTCGCGCGGGGACTACTGGATCGCAGGCCGGCTCGCCCAAAGGCTGCTCGCCTATCTGCCCGACTATGCCGACGCGCAGCGCATCGCACAGCGGGTGAGGGGTGACTCGAACGATGCGATCGAGCGGCAAAGCAACTTTTTCGATGCCGACCTCGCGGCCGGCCGGCTCGTTGCGGCGCAGGGAGCGGACAACATCGATGCGGTGCTCGCGGCGGTGCGCCGCATCGATCCGCACAGCGAGCTGCTGCACGATCCGCGGCTGCCCGGCGCATTCGCCGCCCAGGCGCGCCTCGCGCTCGAGCACTCCGACACGGCGCTCGCCGATGAGCTGCTCAGGAGTGCTCTCAAGAGCGCGCCATCCAATCCGGTGCTGCGCAATCTGCACGAGCGCGTGCGCGCGAGGCTCCTCAAGCAGCAGACCGCTGCACTCGTCGCGCACCTCGGGCAATCGCTGAGCGCGCTGCTCGAGACGCATCCGGCGCTCCCCGATCTTCTCTCGCATCGCAAGAGCCTCGCGGAGTTGCGCATCGATGCGCCCGCCAGCGCGGTGCTCGCCGAAGTCGAGCGATACGCCGAGGGGCAGATCGAGAGCGCGGTGCGCGCACTCGAGCAGCGGCACGATGATCCGCAGGCGCAGTCGCTGCTCCATGAGTACTCCGCGCTCGCCTCGGCGGCCTTCGTTGAGCGTCTGCGCGCGAGGCTGAGCGAGGCGCGCCTCATCGCCGAGCACAAGGGAGCGCAGGTGGCTCGCCTGCGGCAAGCGCGAGTCACGGAACTCGAGGCGCGGCTCGCCGCCTCGCTGAGTCAGGGACCCGGGGCCGCTCCGGGGAGCTGGGATGCGAAGCTGCGCGAGCTGCAGGGCGCCTTGAGCGCGTATCTGGCGCCGAACGATCCGTACTTCGCCCGGGTGCGCTCGCAGGCCGCGGCGGACTATCTGAGGCAAGCCGGCCGGCTGCGCCGGGAGGAGCGGCTCACCGAGGCCGGACAGATGCTCGAGCACGCGCGGGCCTACGGGCCGCCCCCGGCGCAGCTCGCGCGCGAGGTCCATCTCCTCTCCGTCGCGCGCGCGCGGCTGGACACGGCCGCGGCCGCGCAGCAGCAGCAGGCGCAGACCCAGGCCCTCGAGCAGCGGCTTCTGGTGCAGGCGCGCGCGGACAACGTGAACGATGCGCTCGCCTCGCTCAAGGCGCTCAGCGCGCATCTGGCGGCCAACGACCCGTTCCTCGTTAAGGATGCGCCGGATGCGATCGGCCGCGCCTATCTGCGTCTCGCCGAGAGCGCCGCGCTCGACGGCCGCTTCGATGAGGCACAGCGCCTCGTGCACAAGGGCCGCATCACGGTGCCGTCGTTCACGCCACTCGCCGGCGCTTCGCAGCGATACGCGCTCTACGGGAGTCTTGATCGCGCCATGGCAAGGGTCGATGCGCGCAACGTCGGTCGGGTCCGCGCGCGGATCGGGCAGGCAACGAGACTCGCGCCGCAGGAGGCGCGAGCGCTCGAGCAGGCCCTGGCAGGACGCTTCGCCGCGCGCATCGCAGCGGCCCCCGATGCGGCGGCGGCGCGTCGGCTGACGGCGCTCGGCCACAGCCTCTTCCCGCACGACAACCGGTTCCTGAAGGCGCCAGCGGCGCCGCCGGCTCCCTCGGGTCCGACACACCTCGCGCGAGCCGGCAATGCTCCTTCGGCCGCGGCGCCCATGTCGGCACACCGCGCAGCGTCTTCGCTCGCCGCACCGCTCATCGCGAGGGCGGCGACACCGGCATCCGAATCCACTCCCGCGGCGGTGCCCGCCGCGCCGCCGCTCTCCTTGCACAATTGCGCCAATCCCGAGCTGGTCGGCGAGGGCGGCAATCCGCGCGCCAGCTGCTGGGATGAGATCGCGGGGGGCCGGGGGCCGGTCCTCGTCGTGGTGCCGGCGCCCCCGGGCGGGCATGCGTTTGCGATCGGCCGCTACGATGTCAGCAACGCGGACTTTGCGCGCTACTGCCGCGCGAGCGGCAAGTGCCATGTGAGCGGGGCCTCGCCCGCTTTGCCGGTCACCTCGATCCCGATCGCCGAGGCGCAGGGCTACCTGCACTGGCTGTCGCGCAAATCCGGGGCCCTCTATCGGCTGCCGACCGCGGCCGAATATGTGTATGCGGCCGATGCGGGGACCTCCGGGGGTGAGGATCTCGATGCAAACTGCCGAAAGCCCGGAGTGGCCGCGACGCTCCTGCCGGTGAACTCCGGGGAGCCCAACGCCTGGGGGCTTTACAACTTCGACGGCAATGTCCAGCAATGGGTGCGCAGCGCGGGCCGGCTGCAGGCTCGCGGGGGCGACTATCGCGACAGCTTCTCGGAGTGCAAGCCGACCACGGCGCGCCCGCAAAGCGGCGCTCCCTCGGCCGTGACGGGCTTCCGTGTGCTGCGGGAGATCAAGTGAGGCGGCGGCGCGGCTGTTATGACAGCGGACATCGGTGACAGCCTGCGTGCGCTCGTGCGCGATCATCTCGAGGGCCGCCTGAGCCGGCAGGCCTATCGCAGGCGGCGCGCGCAGCTGCTTGATGGCTTGCCCGCCTGCACCGACACGACCCGGCCCCGGGCGGTGACGGAATTTGAGATCACGACCCAGCCGCGCACGGTGCTAGCGCAGCTCAACGCAGATCCGCCCGCGCCGCGGGCCCGCAACAAGGCGGGCAGGGGGCCAATCGCCGCCCTGACGGTGCTTGTCCTTGCCCTGGCGGTCGCCGTGGTGCTTCTCGTATGGTCTGAGATCGAGGCGAGCGCACCGCAACGCGCTCCGGCGGCAGCGAGCGGCGCGGCGAGCTCGCGCAAGAGCGCCGATCCGATTCGCGCGCTCCTGCAGCCGCTGCGCCAGGACACCCACTGGAGCGATGCTCGACTGCTTGCGATCAATGCTGCGCTCCTGCGGATCGGCCCGGCGAGGATCGCGGCCGCTCGCAACCGCGACTGGTTCAACGCCGTCGTGGACAGGGTGCGCACTCGGCTGAGGCAGCGGCAGGCTCTCGCCGCCGCACCGCTCACCCCCCGGACGAGCCCGCTCGCGGCGCTTGCGAGAACGCTCGGAATCCCTCTCGCCTCCCCCGAAGCGAGCGCCCCCGCGGCGAGCAAATCCGACTGAATCCGCCTTCGGCTCGACTTCGCAGGTCGCTTGCAAAGCGCAGGGGGAGCGGCTACCGTAAAGTGGCTCAGGTCGAGCAAAAGCCACAGCAGCCTTCGCGGGGTATTCGAGGCTGCGGCAAGAACACAAATGGCGGACCGGTCACCGCTCTTCAAAATCCGGTCCGTGGAGCGCGTCGCGTGCGTCTCGGCAAGCCTTCGATGGGAAGCAGCAAGGGTTTACTTCTCTACGCGATCTGTCTCGCAGCCGGCATCGGGCCGATCGCCCGGGCGCAATCGGCGCCGGTGAATCCGCCCGGTGGAGTGTTGCCGCCGACCCCGCAGAGCAGGCTCCCCCTGCCCCTGGCCGCCGCCCCGTCATGGGTCATTCCCGGCGTCAACGAGCGGCCGTTCGGCCTCACTCAGGGACCGAAGATCCTCGTCAAGGCGTTTCACCTGGTGGGCGCCGTGGATCTGCCGCGCTACGGCATCCGGGTCTCCCAGGCGCGGCGGATCCTGAGCGAGGCGCTCGCGAGGGAGCCCGCGCAGGGCTACGCGATCAACCAGCTGCAGGCGATCGCCGAGGAAGTGGCGGACTATTACCACGCCAAGGGGCTCGTGCTGGCGCAGGCCTTCGTGCCCGCGCAGACCGTTCGAGACGGCACGGTCACCGTCGAGGTCCTGCCCGCGACGCTCGGCACCGTACGGGTGGTCGGGAACGAGTGGTATTCGGCCCGGACCCTGACCCGGCCCTTCCGGGGTCTGATCGGCCGCCCGCTCGAGAAGGATGCCATCGAGTCGGCGCTCCTCACCGTGAACAACTATCCCGGCGTGAGCGCATTCGGTCTGCTCGCGGCAGGGCGCGAGCTCGGCACCACCGACATGACGCTGCGCGTGCAGCGCCTGAGGCGGGTGCAGGGCGTGGTTTCCGTCGACAACGAGGGGGTGGCGGTCTCGGGCAGGTATCGCACGCAGGTCGGTCTCACCGTGAACGACCCGTTCGGCCTCGCCGACAAGCTGCAGTTCTCCGGCATGTACGAGTTCAACCCGTCACACAGCTCCGAGCACGGCGTCTACGGCGGCGCGGCGTACACCGTGCCGATCTTCACACCGCGTGACTTCCTCGAGCTCTCGTACTACACGAACGCCTACGTGATCGGTGGACTCACCGGAAGCCTGCGCCTGATTCACCCCACGGGCCACTCCTCGATCGCCGAGGTGGGCTACCGCCACGATTTCGCGCCGAGCCGACTCGGCACGGCCAGCCTCGCCGTCGCCTTCGACGTGAAGCGCGCGAGCTTCTCCGCGAGCGGCGCGAAGCTCTTCCAGGACAACCTGAGCACGGTGCGGGTCGATTTCAACTGGACCCGCATCGATACGCGCTTCCATGGCGTCAATCAGTTGCTGCTGTCCTACGTCCACGGCTTCAAGAACCTGCTGAGCTCCCTCGGCAACTACTCGCCAATGGCGAGCCCCAACGCGAGCCGGTACGGCGCGACGGGCGAGTTCAACAAAGGGGCCATCTCGCTGCAGCGCCTGCAACGCATCTCCTCCAGCGTGTCGTTGCTGCTGCACGTGCAGGGCCAGGAGACCAATGACCCGCTCGTCTCGCTCGAGCAGCTCTCGCTGTCCGGACCGGACGCCGTGCGCGCCTACCCGGTCGCCGATGTGCTGGTCGACAAGGGAGTCATCGGCACCGCGGAGCTGATCGTCGGCGCGCCCGGATTCGCGAGCCGCCCGGCCTTCCGCGGCCGCACCTGGGGGCAGGAGCTGCAGCTCTCGCTGTTCGTCGACTACGGGGCGGGGTGGCTGAACGATTTCTCGACGTCCGTGCCCGAGCCCGCCAGCTCCCGCTACGTCCACCTTGGGGGCTGGGGAGGGGCGGTGCAGTTCAACGTACCCGATCGGGTGTTCGCGCGGATCGATGTGGCGACCCCGATCACCGCGAGGCTGGCGGGCACCGGGGGCGGTCCCCAGTACTTCTTCAGAGTGGGCGTGAGCTTCTAGCGCGACGCGAAGCCCGGCGCGGCGGCGCGGCCGGCGGGCGTGGAGTGAACATGGGCAATCAAACCATTCGTCTGTTCATCCGCAGGGAGCTGCGGGCGGTCACGGTGGGACTTGCGACCGCGATCGGCATCTGCGGCGTGTCGCCGGCGGCGCTGGCCGCCGGCCCGGGCGGGGGCGTGGTCGTGAGCGGCAGCGGCAGCATCACGCGCCCGAGCGCCACCACGACTCTGATCAACCAGCAGTCGAGCCAGTTGACGCTCAATTGGACGAGCTTCAACGTCGGGGCCGATGACACGGTGCGGTTCGAGCAGCCCTCGGCCACCGCCGTGGCGCTCAACAACATCCTGAGCCAGAGCCCGAGCCAGATTTTCGGCAAGATCGATGCCAACGGAAGGATCGTGCTCGTCAACCCGAACGGCATCCTGTTTGGCCGCAGCGCGCAGCTCAATGTCGGATCGCTGATCGCGAGCTCCCTGGAGGTGACGGGATTCGATGCGGCGAGCGGCCGCTTCTCGTTCCGGGCCTTGAGCACGAGCCCGGGCTCGATCATCAACGACGGCACCATCACCGCCGGCCGCGGCGGCTCGGTCGCGCTGCTCGGCGGCACGGTCCTCAACAACGGGCTGGTCGTCGCCGATTATGGGACGGTCGCGATGGGCGCCGGCAAAGTCGCGACGCTCGATTTCTATGGCGGGGGGTTGCTGCGCCTGAAGGTGAGCGGCGATCTGACGAGCAATCCCACCAAGGCCGGCGCGGCGGTGCAGAACAGCGGCCGCATCCAGGCGGACGGCGGCCAGGTGTTGCTGACGGCGCGCGCCGCGAACGACGTGTTCGCATCCGCAGTGAACAACACCGGCCTCGTGCGCGCGAGCCGCATCGAGAATGTGGGCGGCGTCATCGAGCTGTCGGGGCCGGGTGGAACCGTCGCGAGCAGCGGGACGCTCGATGCGAGCGGCAGCGGCAGCGCGTCCAAGGGCGGGACCGTGAAGGTTCTCGGCCAGGATGTCGCGCTCACGGGGCAGTCGGTCATCGATGCGAACGGCGCCGCCGGCGGCGGTACCGTGTACGTGGGCGGCGGCGCGCACGGGGCCAATCCCGCCATCGAAGACGCCAGCCGGACCTACGTCAGCCCCGATGCGTCGCTCACCGCCAACGCCCTCGGCAACGGCACCGGGGGCAACGTCACGGTCTGGTCCAATGACGGCACCCGGTTCTACGGCCATATCGGCGCGCTCGGCAGCGGGGCAGGGGCAGGGGGAACGGCGGAAGTCTCCGGCAAGGGGAGCCTGGACTTCCAGGGCACGGTCGACCTGCGCGCGCCGTCGGGGAAGACCGGCACCCTGCTGCTCGACCCGACGCAGATCACGATCGAGCATGGCTCGGGCACCACCACCACGGCCATCACCACCACCGGATCCGGCCCTTTCACCGACACCAGCTCCGGCTCGGGCTCCATCCTCAGCGATGGCACGATCGACAGCGAGCTCGGCTCCGCCAACGTCACGGTGACGACCTCAGCGGGCGACATCGCGATCTCGAATGCCGCCGGCACGGTCGCGATCGGGCCCACGACGGCCAACAGCAGCACGTTGACGTTGAATTCCTCGGCGGGCATCACCTGGAACGCGCCGTGGTCGTACAGCAACTCCGGGCAGCTCACCTTGTATGCCAAGGGCGGCAGCATCGCCGCGGGCGCGACCGGCGAGGCGTTGACGTTAGGGGGGTTCTCGCCGTTGCTGATGCAGGCGAGCGGCGGCATCGGAACGAGTTCCGTTCCGATCGAGACCATCGGGCTCACCCAGCTTGCGGCCACGGACACGAGCAGCGCCAAGGGCATCTACCTCAGCAACAGCGGCACAAGCCCCGGCAACGTCGCGGTGACTGCGCTCACCAATCCCCTCACGAGCACGGCGGTCATGGGCCTGAGCACGACCGGCAGCGACATTTCCCTGACGAACAGCGCCGGCAATCTGGCCATCAACTACAGCATCGATGCGGGCGTGGGCGGCGGCACGGTGACTCTGGCGGCCACGACGGGCTCGATTTCCGAGGCGAGTACCGCGGGCATCACCGGCGGTACGCTCACGAGCAGTTCGGCGGGCGGCACGACGCTCGGGGGCGCGAATGCAGTCGGCACGTTCAACGCGACGAATTCGACCAGCGGCAACGTGAGCCTGACGAACACCGCCGCGCCGCTGACGATCACCGGAATCAGCCAGACGGGCAGCGGGACGACGACCATCTCCAATGCGGGAGCATTGACGACCAGCGGGACGGTGACGACGAGCGGAACGGGACTGATCATGCTGACAGCTTCGGGCGAGGAGACGATCGGCGCGCCCGTCATGGCAACGGCGCAATCGGCGAACATTGCGCTCGAATCAACCGGGGGCAATCTGGCGCTCAACGGCAACGTGGATGCGGGCGCGGGCACCGTGGCGGTGTCGGCGCCGACGGGCACGATCAGCCAGGCCACGGGCAGCACCCTCACGGCGAGCGGCCTCGGCGTGCAGGCGAGCACCGCTCCGGCCCTGACGACGAGCGCCCCGCTGTCCACCATCGCCGCGGACATCACCGGCGCGGGCAACGGCTTCAGCTTCTCCCAGAGCGGGCCGTTCAGCGTCGGCAGCGTCGGTGGCATCTCGGGCGTGACGACCAACGGCGGCGCCA
>JAJYTX010000001.1:0-11903 GCA_021792815.1 Pseudomonadota bacterium | reverse complement strand
GCCCCGCTGTCCACCATCGCCGCGGACATCACCGGCGCGGGCAACGGCTTCAGCTTCTCCCAGAGCGGGCCGTTCAGCGTCGGCAGCGTCGGTGGCATCTCGGGCGTGACGACCAACGGCGGCGCCATCTCCCTCACCGCATCGAGCGGCGCTCTCACCGTTTCCCAGCCGGTGGGCTCCGCGGGCGGCGATATCTCCCTGACCAGCAGCGCGGGCAACGTGGCTCTCGATGGCAACGTGGATGCGGGCGCGGGCACCGTGGCGGTGTCGGCGCCGACGGGCACGATCAGCCAGGCCACGGGCAGCACCCTCACGGCGAGCGGCCTCGGCGTGCAGGCGAGCACCGCCCCGGCCCTGACGACGAGTGCCCCGCTGTCCACCATCGCCGCGGACATCACCGGCGCGGGCAACGGCTTCAGCTTCTCCCAGAGCGGGCCGTTCAGCGTCGGCAGCGTCGGTGGCATCTCGGGCGTGACGACCAACGGCGGCGCCATCTCCCTCACCGCATCGAGCGGCGCTCTCACCGTTTCCCAGCCGGTGGGCTCCGCGGGCGGCGATATCTCCCTGACCAGCAGCGCGGGCAACGTGGCTCTCGATGGCAACGTGGATGCGGGCGCGGGCACCGTGGCGGTGTCGGCGCCGACGGGCACGATCAGCCAGGCCACGGGCAGCACCCTCACGGCGAGCGGCCTCGGCGTGCAGGCGAGCACCGCTCCGGCCCTGACGACGAGCGCCCCGCTGTCCACCATCGCCGCGGACATCACCGGCGCGGGCAACGGCTTCAGCTTCTCCCAGAGCGGGCCGTTCAGCGTCGGCAGCGTCGGTGGCATCTCGGGCGTGACGACCAACGGCGGCGCCATCTCCCTCACCGCATCGAGCGGCGCTCTCACCGTTTCCCAGCCGGTGGGCTCCGCGGGCGGCGATATCTCCCTGACCAGCAGCGCGGGCAACGTGGCTCTCGATGGCAACGTGGATGCGGGCGCGGGCACCGTGGCGGTGTCGGCGCCGACGGGCACGATCAGCCAGGCCACGGGCAGCACCCTCACGGCGAGCGGCCTCGGCGTGCAGGCGAGCACCGCCCCGGCCCTGACGACGAGTGCCCCGCTGTCCACCATCGCCGCGGACATCACCGGCGCGGGCAACGGCTTCAGCTTCTCCCAGAGCGGGCCGTTCAGCGTCGGCAGCGTCGGTGGCATCTCGGGCGTGACGACCAACGGCGGCGCCATCTCCCTCACCGCATCGAGCGGCGCTCTCACCGTTTCCCAGCCGGTGGGCTCCGCGGGCGGCGATATCTCCCTGACCAGCAGCGCGGGCAACGTGGCTCTCGATGGCAACGTGGATGCGGGCGCGGGCACCGTGGCGGTGTCGGCGCCGACGGGCACGATCAGCCAGGCCACGGGCAGCACCCTCACGGCGAGCGGCCTCGGCGTGCAGGCGAGCACCGCCCCGGCCCTGACGACGAGTGCCCCGCTGTCCACCATCGCCGCGGACATCACCGGCGCGGGCAACGGCTTCAGCTTCTCCCAGAGCGGGCCGTTCAGCGTCGGCAGCGTCGGTGGCATCTCGGGGGTAAGCACCAATGGCGGACCCATTTCACTCGCTGCAACCGGCGGCACTCTCGCCCTGGGTCCCTACGAGGTGAGCGGCGCCGGGGTGACCCTCGAGGGCGTCGGGGTCGCTCAGGCCGCGGGAAGCACGGTGGATGCCGGCTCCGCAGACATTCTGGTCAACGGCGGCGGCGGGGCGATCAGCCTGGCCGGAGCGCTGACGACGGGCAGCGACTCCTCGACGGCCGTGATGGTGCGCAACGCGACGACGGTCGCTTTGCCCTCGATCACCACCGGGACGAGCGGAACGACGACGATCGGAGCGGGAGACATCACCGGGGCGGTGAGTCAAAGCAGCGCGACGGTGATCGCCACGGGGACGCTCACGGGCAACACCTCGGGCCCGGTGAGTCTCGCGGATGCGAACGCCATACCCGCACTCGGCTCATTCACGAGTGACGGGTTGAGTCTCAATGACCTCGATCCGATGAGCATCACCGGGGCAATCGCCGGCGGCGCCGGCGGGGTGAATCTCACGTCCTCGGGGTCCATCTCCGAGAGCGGCGGACTGATCAGCACGACGGGCACTCTGAGCACGGTGTCCGTTGGCGGCACGAACCTCATTGGCGCGAACACCGTCAGCACGCTGGATGCGACGAATACCGGCAGCGGCGCGGTGAGTCTGACGAACAGCGCCTCGCCCCTCACGATCGCCGCGCTCAAGGAAACCGGAGGCGGCTCGGTCGCGGTGAGCAACAGCGGTGACATCACCGTGAGCGGCACGGTGGCGTCCGGGTCCGCGAGCATCGGGCTCACATCCACCGGCGCGATCACGGAAAGCGGCGGCGGACGCGTGAGCACGAGCGGCACGCTGACGACGAGCTCGGTCGGCGGCACCACGCTCGTTGGCGCGAACACCGTGAGCGGGCTCAATGCGACCAATACCGGCGGGGGCGATGTGAGCCTGACGAACAGCGCCTCGCCGCTCACGCTCACGGGGATCAATGAGACCGGCAGCGGCTCGGTCGCGGTGAGCAACAGCGGCGGCATCACCCTCGGTGGCACGGTGTCGGCGGGAATCGGCTCAGTGACGCTGACCGACGCGAGCGGGGCTGTTGCGCTCGGCCCTTACGATGTGATCGGCTCAGGGGTGACACTCGAAGGCGCCGGAATCACCCAGGCCGCAGGCAGCACGGTGGTTGCCGGATCGGGGGACATCCTGGTCGATGGCGGCGGCGGGGCCATCGACATGGCTGGAGAGCTGACGACGACCAGCAACTCCTCCGCGGCGGTGACGGTGAGGAATGCGACCACGGTGGCCTTGCCGGGGATCACCACCGGAGCGAGCGGGGGCACGACGACGATCGGAGCGGGAGACATCATCGGGGCGGTGAGTCAGAGCGGCTCGACGGCGATTGCCACGGGGACGCTCACGGGCGACACCTCCGGCACGGTGACGCTGACCAATGCGAATGCGCTGGCGACCCTCTGGGCGTTCACGAGCAACGGGCTCAGCCTCGACGACACAAGCCCCTTGACCATCGATGGGGTGCTCAACGGGGGCGCCGGTGGAGTGAATCTCACCTCCTCCGGATCCATTGAAGAGACCGGCGGCGCGATAGTCAGGACGACCGGCGCCTCGGCGCTGACAGCGGGCAACGGCGGCGACATCACCCTCGGTGGAGCGAACACCTTCGGCGGCAATGTCGCCTTCAACGGGCACGACGTCACGCTGAGCACCGGCACCGGCGGCCTGTCGAGCTCCGGCACGGCGAGCGGAACGCTGACGGAGACGGCCGCCGGGGCGATTACCCAAGGCGGGACGCTGCAGGTGAGCGGCGCCTCCGAGCTGACCGCACTCGGCGGGTCCGACATCATTCTTGGTGATGATGCGAACGCCTTCGGCGGCGGTGTCGCCTTCAGCGGCCGCAATGTGACGTTGACGGCCGGCGCGGGCGGGCTGTCGGCCTCGGGCACGGCGGCGGGGAACCTCACGCTCCGGGCGGAAGGTCCTTCCTCGAGCCTGCGCCTCGGAACGATCAGCGCCGGGGAGGAGGTCCTGCTCATCGCCGGCGACAGCATTTTCGCCACCGCCTCACCGGCGACCGTGACGGCGAACAATATCGAAGTGCGGTACGGAATCGAGAACCCCGACGGGCAGTTGAGCAGCCCGAATGCGGGACAGCAGCTAGGCTGGGCAGCGGCCTCGGGATCGGCCATCACGGCGACCGTGTGGGCGCCTGCGGGGGTGAAGTCGCCAACGAAGAATGTCGCGTTGCCGACCGGATCGATCCTGAACGCCACTGGCCACGGGTTTCCGGCGAACAATCTGTTCCTGGAACGTTCTCTCTACACGGCTCCATTCGGCGCGAGCGTCGCCCAAATCACCCAAGGGTCGTTGACCTCGGTCACCTCGGCGAACTTCTCGCAGCTCAACACCGGCGAGGAGACGGCAGGGGACGAGGATATCAGCGGGGGCGGCACCGCCCAGTTGGTCTACGTCGACTGGGCGTCCTACAACCCGGACGTCACCCTCTTCGGGACACTCAATCCGGCCGTGTGCCTGCCCGCCGATCAGCGCATCGCGGGCGCCGGATCCTCTTCGGCCTGCACGGCACCCGCCGCTGCCGTCGTCTCCAACCGCCTGCGCACGCCGGTTCTGCTCGCGATGATGCTCACCCGGGGCAGCTGGAAGGAGGAGCCGCTTCTGAAGAAATCAATGAAATAAGTCAGTAATCACTGCTCATCCACCCAGTCCAGACCCGTACCCGGTGGGACGCTTTCGTCGCGCGGGAACTGACCGGCGCGGATCGACCGGCGGCGGGAGGTGATTGCGCCAGAGGGCACCGGCTGGGAATCCATTGGAGCTGCGCCTGCGCTCATGCAAGGATCCACGGGGGCAGTGCGGGGAAGCGGGGACGGCGCAGAACCATTGCTCGCTTGCGAGAGTCTCATCGCTCGTGCCGTGCGCGGGGTGATCCTATCGGCAGCGTTCTCGGCTCCCTCTCAGCGATGAGCGTCTCAATGCACGAATCGATTCGAACGAGCCGCACCACCCTCGGGTTCGGCGCAAGGACCCGGGGTGTCGAGTGGCGCGCCGCTCGGTTGACGGCCGGCCTGCTTGCCGCGGCCCTGCTCAGCGTGGCCGTGGCGCGGGCGGCCCCGCCCCGGCGCCCGGGCGGGTGCCCGGTCAGCTCGCAAGAGCTGGCATCCGTTTCGAAAATGAGCGCGCTACGCGGCCGCTCGGCACAGGCCATGAACGAGGCTTACGCCCTCATGATGCGCTGCCCGAAGGATGCCGGCGCGTGGTTTGCGCTCGCGAAAGTCGAGGATCGATCGGGGCTGAAGTGGAAGGCTCGAACGTCGCTGGCGAAGGCATTCTCGCTCGATCCGAGCGGGTCATTTGCTCCGCGGGCGGAAGTCACCCGCGTCCGCCACGATCTGCGCTCATTTGAGTTGGAGATCTCGGCCCTGGTTGCCGTGCTGGCGGTGGCACTGTTCTCACTGTTGGTGGTGGTGGCCGTGCGGGTGCGCCGCAGAGCCAAGGGGGAGACTTCCGGATGCCCCGAGCAGGACGAACGGGCATGAGTAAAGCAACTGCAAAGCCGGCACATCGAACGCCAATCGGCGGCAGAGGAACCGGGGCGCCAACGAGCCGCCGCGATCTGGTGAACCGGCTTGACGGGATTGGCCGATGGCCCTGCAAATCCGAGGCCATGCGCGCTGCAGGGCACTTTCGTTCGCTGCAGATCTCACCCAGGAACGAGTGCATCCTGGAGGTCTGCGGCGCCATACCGGCCGAACGCCGATGAATCCAGCCGTTTGCTGCACGATCGCCGCGTTGCTGATCCTCATGGGAGTCCTCGGCACTTTCCTGCCCGCCGCCCCCCCGGGGGGGGGATCCTGAGCTTTGGCGGCATGCTGCTCGGTGCGTGGATAGATGGCTTCAGGCGAATTGGCTGGGTGACACTCACCATCCTGGGAGTGCCCACGATCCTCGCACTTCTTGGCGACGTGCCGGGAGCCCTCATAGGCGCCAGGCGGGTCGGCGCGAGCAGAGCCGCTCTGCTCGAGGCCGCGATCGGCGGCCTTCTTTATCACGAGCTATCTGGAATAAACTATCGGGATGTGCGAGAGGTATGTCCTGCCGGATCAGGACCTTGCCGAGCGCGAGCTGGCGCCGCAGCGCACGTGGTGGCGCTACGCGGCGAGCTTCAACGTTGCGCCCTCGCGCTACGTGCCGGCGGTGCGCCTGCACGAGGGCCACTCCGAGGCCATCATGATGCGCTGGGGGCTCATTCCCGCGTGGGCGCATGGTGATGCGTGCGCCGGGCAGTGGCCTCACCTGTCGTGTCAGACCCTCGAGGACAGTCCGCTGTTGCGCGCTCCCTGGCTCAATGGCCAGAGATGCATCCTCCCGTTCGCAGGCTTCTATACGTGGCGGTTGATGCCTGCCGGATACCGCCAGCCGTACTTCGTACAGGTGAACGGCCGCCCGATATTCGCCGTCGCAGGCCTCTGGGATCGCACCGAGTCCGACGACGGCGACGTGATCGAGGGCTGCGCGATCCTCACGGTACCCGCAAGCGCGCTGCTTGCATCCATTCAATCGGCAACCCGGCAGATGCCGGCGATCCTCGGTGCCGGGGACTGCGCAGCCTGGCTGCGCGGTACACCCGTCGAGGCGAAGGGGCTGTTGCGCACGGCGCCCGATGAGCTGCTGACCAGCCATGCAGTGAGCCCGCGGATCAATTCGCTCGCTTACGACGATGCGGGCCTCGCGCAGTCGGTCGGTGATCGAGGGGCCGCCGAGCGGCGCATTTCCCCCGGCCATTGATTCGGCAACGGCGGCGGCTGCGAGAGCTCCGGGGCACGGAGCGAAAGGCGAGGGGCCGCCGGGGCCCCTGAATTGCCGCATTTCGGCTTGCTCAGGCCTCGATTCCAATCGGCACCGGGTAGCCGGCCCTGGGCAGCAGCAGCCTGAGCAACGGACCGGTCAGGATCGTCGTCACCACCGCCATGACGACCAGCATCGTGAACACCGTCTGGGGAATGAAGCCAAGATCAAACCCGATGTTGAGCACAATGAGCTCCATCAGCGCGCGGGTGTTCATGAGGGAGCCGAGGATTGTCGCCTCCGTGCGGCTGAATCCGCCTGCGCGGCCCGCAACATACACCGGAATCATCTTGCCGAGGATCGCCGCCGCCAGTATGACGGAGAGCCAAATCCAGTCGGAGGCGCTGGTCAATCCCAGCACATTGGTGCGCAGACCCGTGTACGTGAAGAATACCGGAAGAAAGAAGACGAGCACGAACTTGCCGACTTGCGCACGCCATGCCTCGACGAATCGCCGGTCACGATGGAACAGCAGGCCGGCGAGGAAGCCTCCGAATATGGTGAAGATGCCGAGCTTTGAGGTGCAGATGCCCACGGCAAAGATCAGGCAGATGACCACCGTCATCAGGTTTGCGGGAACATGGCCATGGTCCATGGGCATGCGCGCGAGCAGCCAGCCGATCGCCCGGCGCAAGCCCAGCCAGGTCACCGCGCCCAGCAGCACGATGCCCCCAACCTGCAGAGCGACTCCGGCGGCGGAAAACCGTGCGGAGGCGTACGCCGAGGTGCCTGCAAGGAGAACCCAGCCGGTCACATCATTGAGCGCGGCGGCCGAGATTGCGACCACGCCGATCTCCGTCTGCGTCAAGTCGAACTCGCGCAGGATGCGGCCGAGGATCGGCACGGCGGTGATCGCCAAACCCACTCCGACAAACAGGCTGTACGTGAGCGGGTCGATCGATGGGGCGAGCCGTCGGGCCGACAGTTCTCCGATTCCGAATCCGAGCGCGAACGGAACGCAGATCGAAGCCGCAGCGATGGCGAGCGCGGTGTTGCGGTTCCTCGCCTGCATCAGATGTGCGAACTCGAAATCCGCGCCGATCTGGAACATCAGCAGGACGAGGCCGATCTGGCTGATGATGGTGATCGGAGCGGAAGATCCGGCCCCGAACAACGCCATCGAAGTCGCGGGGAAGAAGTGCCCGAAGAGCGATGGTCCGAGCAGCAGCCCGGAGATGATCTCCCCGATCACCCCCGGCTGGCCGAACCGACGCAGAACCTGATTGCCCAGGCGCGCCGCGGCAATCATGACGATAAGTTGCACGAGGACACTGGAGAGCAGACTCTCCGTCTGATCAACCGCGGTATGCATGCGTGCCGATCCCCCTGCGCGCTCGCAGGCATGGCAAGCGGGCGCGCCGCGCTCTCGGGCGCGTCAACGACTTGAAAATGGGTTTCCGGCACGGCCTGCGAGCGCGTGCGTTAAGATTAGTATGACAAAGGTATGGTACCGGAATCAAGTCCATGACCGACAGGCGAATCCGAAGCCTGGTGATCCTCGGGGGCGGCACGGCGGGCTGGATGGCCGCTGCCGCGCTTTGCAGGTCATCGAGCGGGATGAACATACGGCTTCGCCTGATCGAGGCCGCCCGCATCGAACCGATCGGCGTGGGGGAGGGCGACCATACCGCCGATCATGGACTTCATCCGTCAGCTCGGCATCGATGAGGACGATCTGGTGCGGCAGCTCAAGGCGACTTACAAGCTGGGCATCGGCTTTCGCGATTGGACTCGGGCAGGCCATTCTTACTTCCATCCGTTCGGCCCGATCGGCGCCGGAATGGGCAGCATTCCGTTTCAGGCCTGCTGGTTGAAGATGCTCCTCGACGGCAAGACGCAACCGCTGGAGGAATACTCGATCTCCGGTGCAACGCGCGCCTGGGTTCCGACGACGCCCAGTATTCCTTTTTCCCGTGCAAGCGCCGCTGGCGGAGGACGACGGCAAGGCGTTTGGGACGTTTTGCCCGCCGGTGGCCAAGTCCACCGCCTCACATCACTTCCGGGTGCTGTGGGAAGCGGGTGTGATCCAGATGCGCGTAGTCCTGGCCGCAGTGCGGCCGGGTGGCTGCCCCGGGCAAGGATATGCCGAGGTGCGCCAGAGATTATCCGGGTCTGCTAGCGTCTTTTTCGCTCGCGCGAGGGGCCAATCGGTAGCGACCGCCGTTGCCCTCGTTGGGCAGCACGCCCTCGTGAGCAGGGAAACCCCTGCCCTGATGAATGTCAATGGCATGACGCGCATCGTGCGGTACGCGCGTGATACGATCCGCGCGCTTCAGGTGCCCGGCGTCGCCGGGAGAATCGGGAAAGCGGTGCGACTCCGCTACGTGCCCAACGCTGTGACGGGTACCGTCCGCGCAATCTGCCACTGGCTTCGGCCGGGAAGGCGTGCGGATGGGGTGAACCGAAGTCAGAAGACCGGCCTGCAAGTTCCAGAGCGCCGTTCCCGGAAACACGGCCGCTCGCCGTATATCGTGCAGGGGACACCATGAGCGCCAATCCGATCCAGACAACCCGGTTCACCTCCGAGGAGCGCGACGCCGTATACAAGTGCATCTACAACCGCCGGGATGTCCGCGGGCAGTTCCTGCCCGATCCGATTCCTGATGAGGTGTTGGCACGGATTCTGACCGCCAGCCACCACGCGCCTTCTGTCGGGTTCATGCAACCTTGGGACTACATCGTGGTGCGGGACCCCGCCGTCAAGCACCGGGTCTGGGAGTCCTTCCAGGACGCCAACCGCGAGGCCTTGGAGATGTTCGACGGGAAGCGCCGAACGCTCTACGGCACTTTGAAGCTCGAGGGCATCCTCGAGGCGCCCGTCGGAATCTGCATTACCTGCGACCGAAAGCGCAACGGACCGGTGGTGATCGGACGCACCCACCAGGGTGAGATGGACTTGTACAGCGCCGTGTGCGCGGTGCAGAACCTCTGGCTCGCCGCGCGCGCCGAGAACGTCGGCGTTGGCTGGGTCAGCATCTTGCGTCATCGGGATCTGAGATCGGCCCTGGATATCCCCTCGACCGTCTGGCCCATCGCCTACCTCTGTGTCGGATATGTGTCCCATTTCTTCGCCCGGCCGGAGCTCGAGACCGCGGGCTGGCTGCCCCGGATACCGCTGCGGGAGGTGTTGTGGTTCGATCGCTGGCAAAACCGGTCAGGCTCCGAAGAGCTGCTCGGTCACCTGGACGAGAACCCGCAGGGGAAGCAGGATTTCAGATAATTAAGTTCGCATAATGTATATTATGTTAAATTATATCTGCGGCTGATCCTGGGCGGCAGAGTCGATGTCGGCGCAACGAGATTTCGGTAACCCCCGCCGAGATTTTGGTAACCCAGGGCCTGCAAATGTGACCTGGCACCCGCTTCCATTCCCACTGCGTTCGGAATGGCTTCTACGCCCTAATGGCGGCCGCACTCGAGCGCACGGGAGGCAAATCCCGGGCGCCTTCGCCATGGGTTTCTGCGACGCTGCGCTCTGCTTGCCTGGCATGGCGAACTGGCTGAGCAACTTTTTGGCCAGGTGGCTGGAAAGGCTGTGTCTCTGGGGTCGGGTAGCAAAGCCTGCCACGCCCTCCATGGGAGGTCGAGGCGCACAATCGTTGAGCCGCTATGAATGGAATTTCGCACCGTTGAGGAACTTCAACAATTCAACGAAGCCCCGGCGCCTTGAAGATGTCCACCTTCGTCTCTAGGCACTTGCGCAGGTTTAAGTCGTGAGCACCCACTTCGAACCAGCTTGCAGGCTTCTGGTAGAAGTCCAAGCCTCGTCCTATCTTGATGACCCACCCGTTATCTAGGCGGATCTCGCGGTCGTGAATGTTGGGGTTCAGTTTCACTGTCAGCTCAACGTCTAACTGCTGTAGAGCGTATTCCACCGCATCCATCAGCACCTCGCGCTGGGCGTCGGTCTTGGCAGCGGGGATATTCCCAGCGATTCCCACCGGATCCTTCAAGGCGCGGCATTGGCGCGTCGCGAGCAGTCGAAAAGCTGAATAGAGGCAGTGGGTGTAGGGTTTCGCGCCGACGCAGGCGTCTTCCACCGCAAACAGGATGTCCGTGTGGAAGGTCTGGAGGGGAATAGGCTGGGCACGACTAAATTTCCACCATCGCATGAGGCGACACAGCCGCTCGAGCTTACGAGCGCTTCGAAGGTTGGCGATTCGGAACTGCCGATTATGGGCCTCGGGAGAGGTTTCCAGCCAGCCACCATACCCGTCCGGAATGGAGTAGACCGGCCGTTTCGCCGAGAAACGTCCCCACAGGGCGGGAACAACATCCAGACTTTGGCGGCCCTGGGCAAAGCCGACGACCGCCGCCTGTTGATCTGCGCGGATATGCGTTGACTGAAAGCGTTCCTTAAGATCTTCTCGGACACGCGAGAGCAGCGTTTCCGAGGATACAATCCGCCGACCCCACTTGGCTTCGTTGCGCCGCAAGACGGCGAGGACATCGAGATCGCTATACGAGCGCACTGCGGTCCCCCGGGCGTGGCTCCCAATGCGCACGATATTTGCCATGTCAAAGGAGCGAAGCAGTCGCGACCTTACCGTCGCGAGGTGCCCTTCGGCGGAAGCGAATTCGCTGGGCCGGGGCTCGATGCGTGCCACGAGCGCTAGCATATTCAGTTGCGGTTTGAGGCTGATTCTCATGGGCATAGCCCTATTCGGAGCGCGCAGTCGAGGCGCGCGCCGCTCATTGAGCGGTACGGGCGGCGGCAGTGCTCACATGGACCCATACTTGCCCCCCCTTCCCCCTCGGACGACTATCAGCCCCGCTACCAATGAACCAATTGCAAGAGATTGAGCGGCGGGAGTCCCAAAACTTGAGACCGACGTAAAACCTGCGCAGGTGGTGTGACTGTTACCCTATTGACCTCTATGGCCTGAGATAACTGGATTTTTACCTCGGCTCGGACCCCTTCGGGCTCAAGCACCCGGCCATGCGGCCCATGTCGGATATGTCCACGACGAGTTCGCGCGAGTCACGGTATGGAAGGTATCATTTCTGGGAGTGAGGTCACCTCCGCTATTAGTACGGAATCGGAGTAGAATCCACCCACGCAAGCCCGACGAACTCGTGCCCAGGCGCAGTCAGGCGATCCCGGCGAGCGGACGCGGATCTGTTTGACACGCAAGCCTGATAGCGCCTGCAGGGTCGATAGCAAGGAAGTAAGCGCCTGGGCGCTTCTTGGCATCATATTCAGACTTGGCATCTAAGTTATAGAAGATCAACCGCCTAGCGTCTGAATCAAGCTTCATCAATTTCTTATAGCTCTTCCGAAGCTTTTCAGGCCAGAGCGACGTCGAGACGCAAAACACCTCACCCAGAACCTGGTGTTACGTCCCGCGATAAAAGCGGCCGGTTGGCCCGAGCTGTTCCAGAGAGACGAGCGGCGTGATGGGAAGCGGATTCGGGCGGTTTGAGCCGCGACACGTTCCCGGCGGATAGCGGGATATCCC
>JAJYTX010000009.1 GCA_021792815.1 Pseudomonadota bacterium | reverse complement strand
GCGAGTACCGGCTGGAGGGACCGCTGAAGCTGCGCATCTCCCGGCCGCTCGAGACGGAGGACGAGCGCTTCGAGTTCGCCGCGGCGCTCATGAAGCGCCTGGCGCCGGGCCCGAAGCCAAAGCCGAAGTAGAAGGAGGAACCATCCGGTAGACTCGCGCCATGGCGCCCCGCAGTTCCGGTCTGACCTTGATGCTCGTGCTGGCCTTCGCCGCCGGGCCGTCCGCGTTCGCCCAGCTCGCCACGGCCGCGCCGCCGGCCGGGGGACGGAGCCAGCCCGCACCATCGGCCGCCGGCACTGCCGCGACACCCACGGCAGGCAGCGCCGCGACACCCACGGCCGATCCCCGGCGCTATGTGGTCGAGATCATCATTTTCCGCGACCGGGTCGCACTCGGCAGTCCCGAGGACTGGCAGGCGGAAACCGGCATGGCGCGCACGGTGTCGGGCGGGGAGGCGCCGAGCGGCACCGGGGTCGGTCAGCTGATCGAGTCGATCCCCCCCGCGCAGTACCGCCTGACGGCCATCGCGCAGAGCCTGGGCTACAGCCGCAACTACACGCCGGTGGCGCACGCCGCCTGGGAGCAGACCGCCAGCGCCTGGGGCACCCACGCGGGCTTCACGCTGCAGCAGCTCGGAATCGCCGTACCGGGACTGACGGGCGAGGTCTACCTCGAGCGCGGACAGTTCCTGCACCTCGGCATGACGCTCGATTACTCGATCGCGCACCCGCCGGCCGGACTCGGCGCCGCGCCGGGCACCACGTTCGTGCTGAACGAAACCCGCCGCGTGCGCTACTACCAGCGCAACTACTACGACAATCCCGCCTTCGGCGTCATCGCGCTGGTGCTGCCGGCGCAGGGGCCGCAGCCGCCGGGCCGGTAGCCGGCGCTCGCGGCGGCTGCCCGAGCGCGCCCCGAGGGAGCAGACCGCCTCACGGCCGGGCGGGCTATCGACTCGAGCCGACCGTTCGTGTATTCCGTGGCAGCAGCGCTTCATCGGCGGGCGCTGCCGCCGCTTACGGACCGATGCATGAAAAGTACCGGACACACGCGCCAGGAAGAGATTGCCGCGGCATTGCGCGCCATCGTTCCCGACGGCGTCATCAGCGATGCGAGCCGGCTGAAAGCCTACGAGTCCGATGGCCTGACGGCGTATCGCCAGCCGCCGCTGGTGGTGGTGCTGCCGCAGAGCACCCAGGAGGTCTGCGCCGTGCTCGCCTGGTGTCACCGCTCCGGGGTGAACGTGGTGCCGCGGGGCGCCGGCACCTCGCTCTCCGGCGGGGCACTGCCCCTCGCCGATGGCGTGCTGCTCGGCCTCGCCCGCATGAACCGCATCCTCGAGATCGATTACCTCGACCGGGTCGCGGTGGTGCAGCCGGGAGTCACCAACCTCGGGGTGACGCAGGCGGTGGCGGCGGCGGGCTTCTATTTCGCGCCGGATCCCTCGAGTCAGATCGCCTGCACCGTCGGTGGCAATGTCGCGGAGAATTCCGGGGGCGTGCATTGCCTGAAATACGGCGTCACGACCAACAATGTGCTCGGTGTTGAAATGGTGCTCGCCGATGGCGAGGTCCTGCGCCTCGGCGGCCGACACCTCGAGCCGGCCGGGCTCGACCTGCTCGGCCTGATGATCGGCTCGGAAGGGCTGCTCGCGGTGGTGACGGAGGTGACGGTGCGCATCCTGCCGGCTCCCGAGCGCGCCAGCGCCATTCTGCTCGGCTTTCCCACCATTGCCGCCGCGGCCGAGTGTGTTTCGGCGGTGATCGCCGCGGGCATCATTCCGGCCGGGATGGAGATGATGGACAAGGCCGCGACCGAGGCCGCCGAGGCGTTTGTGGGCGTGGGCTATCCGCTCGATGCCGAGGCGCTGCTGATCATCGAAATCGACGGTCCGCCGATCGAGTGCACGTTGCTGCTCGAGCGGGTGCGGCAGATCGCCCGCGCCCGCGGCGCCACCACCTCGCGGGTCTCGGCGGACGAGCGCGAGCGCCTCGCCTTCTGGGCCGGCCGCAAGGCGGCGTTCCCGGCGATCGGCCGGCTCGCCCCGGATTATTATTGTATGGACGGCACCATTCCGCGCGGCCGCCTGAGCGAGGTGCTCGAGCGCATCGCCGCCCTGTCGGTGCGCCATGGGTTGCGGGTGGCCAACGTCTTTCACGCCGGCGACGGCAATCTTCATCCGCTGATCCTCTACGATGCCAATGCGCCGGGGCAGTTGCAGCGCGCCGAGGCCTTCGGCGCCGAGATCCTCAAGCTGTGCGTCGAAGTCGGCGGCGTGCTCACCGGCGAGCACGGAGTCGGAGTGGAGAAGCGCGACCTGATGCCCGTGATGTTCACCGAGACCGACCTGGCGCAGCAGCAGCGCATCAAGTGCGCGTTCGACCCGCAGCTGCGGCTGAATCCGGGCAAGGTGTTTCCGCAGCTGCCGCGGTGCGCCGAGCTCGGCAGGATGCACGTCCACCACGGCGCGCTGCCGTTCCCCGAGCTGCCGCGGTTCTGACCGTGAGCGCACCGCCGATCATCCGTCCGGATGACCTCGAACAACTGCGCACGCAGGTCGCGGAGGCCGCACGCAGCGGCACCCACCTGGAGCTGCGCGCAGGCGGCAGTCTGCGCGAGGTCGGCGCACCACAGCGGCAGCGGACCATCGTGGACCTCAGCCGGTTTTGCGGGATCGTCGAGTATGCGCCCGGGGAGCTGGTGGTGAGCGTGCTGCCGGCCACGCCGCTCGCGGAGCTCGAGGCCCTGCTGAGCGAGCAGGACCAGATGCTCGCCTTTGAGCCCTGGGACCCCGGCCCGATTTTCGGGCAACCGTGTGGCGAGGCCACCATCGGCGGCATCGTCGCAGCCGGGATCGCCGGTCCGCGGCGGGTTTCGGCCGGCGCGGTCCGTGACCATCTGCTCGGTTTCAGCGCCCTGTCCGGCCACGCCGAGACCTTCAAGGCGGGCGGCAAGGTGGTCAAGAACGTGACCGGCTTCGATGTGCCGAAGATCATGGCGGGCTCGTGGGGACAGCTCGCCGTGCTGACCGAGCTGACACTCAAGGTGGTGCCGCGTCCCGCCGCGCGCGTCACGCTCGCACTGCACGGGCTGACGCCCGGTGCCGCCATCGAAGCCATGGCGCGCGCCATGGGCTCACCCTGCGCGGTGGCGGCGGCGGCCCATGCTCCGCCACCGGGCGCCGCAGCCCACCTCACCGCGCTGCGCCTCGAGGGCATCGCTGAATCGGTCGACGCGCGCGTCCAGCACCTTCACACGCTGCTTGCCGACTTCGGTGAGGTCTCGCACATGTCGGAGGATGCCGCGCAGACCTTCTGGAGCGCCGTCCGCGAAGCCCGGCCGCTGCGCGGCGCCGAGACGCTCTGGCGGCTGCACGTCGCGCCCTCACGCGCCGCGGAGCTGGCCGAAGCCCTGCAACGCGGCGGCGTGTCCTGGCTCCTCGACTGGGCAGGAGCCTTGCTCTGGGCGGGAGCGCCGGCTGCGCTCGATGTGCGTACCGCGGCGCAGGCCCGCGGCGGACATGCCATGCTCCTGCGCGCGCCGCCTGAGCTGCGCCGCACGACGCCGATCCGTCAGCCGCAGCCCCAGGGCATCGCCGCGCTGAGCGCCCGGCTGAAGCGCGCCTTCGATCCGGCGGGCGTGCTCGACCCGGATCGGTTCGGCTGAGCGCCATGCAGACTCGTTTCCCCACGCATCTGCGCACCGATCCGGCCACCGCCGTGTGCGAGTCCATCATCCGCCGGTGCGTGCACTGCGGATTCTGCACCGCCACCTGCCCGACCTACGTGCTGCTCGGGGATGAGCTCGACAGTCCTCGCGGGCGCATCTACCTCATCAAGGAGATGATCGAGAACGAACAGACACCGAGCGCCGATGTCGTCCGACACATCGATCGTTGTCTTTCCTGCCTCTCGTGCCTGACGACGTGCCCGTCTGGCGTCAACTACATGCATCTGATCGATCATGCACGTGTGTACGTCGAGGCTCACTTTCGCCGCCCGCTGGGCCAGCGGCTGTTGCGTGGCTTACTGGCGCGGACGCTCCCGTATCCGCGCCGGCTGCGCGCGGCCCTGCGGCTCGCGCGCCCGTTCCGTTGGCTGCAGCCGGTTCTGGCGAAATCCGCCTCGACCGCGCCACTGGCCGCGATGCTGCGCTTCACACCGGAGCGCCTGCCGCCCGCGGCGCCGGCCGCCGGATCCTCGGCCGGCGAGTCCCGCCGTCGGCGCGTCCTGCTGGCGCAAGGCTGCGTCGAAGGGGTGCTCGCGCCGCAGATCCGGGCCGCCACGGTGCGACTACTGCAGCGGGCCGGCTTCGAGGTCCTCTCTGCCGACGGCGAGGGGTGCTGCGGCGCGTTGACCCACCATCTCGGGCGCGAGCGCGAGGCACTCGCCGCGGCGCGACGCAACCTCGACGCCTGGAGGCCCGAGATCGCGCGCGGTCTCGATGCGATCTGCCTCACCGCCTCCGGCTGCGGCACCACGCTCAAGAACTACGGCTTCCTGCTGCGCCACGAACCCGCCTACGCCGCGCAGGCGGCGGCCGTCTCGGCCCTCGCCCGGGACCTCAGTGAGCTGCTGGCGCAGACGGGCCTGCCGCCGGCGGTGGACGTGCCGCCGCTGACCGTCGCGTATCTGTCGCCGTGCTCGATGCAGCATGGTCAGAAGATCACGCAGCAGCCCCTCGAGCTGCTGCGGGCCGCCGGATTCCGCGTGCGCCTGCCGGCCGAATCGCACCTGTGCTGCGGCTCTGCCGGGACCTACAACATTCTGCAACCGGAGCTCGCCGGAAAACTCGGCGATCGCAAGGCCGAGCAGATCGCGCGCCTGCAGCCCGATGTGCTCGCCACCGGGAACATCGGCTGCGCGACGCAGATGCGCCCACGCCTCGCTGTCCCGGTGGTGCATACCGTGGAGCTGCTCGACTGGGCCACCGGCGGCCCGCCGCCCGCGGCGCTCGCGGCCGCACCGCCCCACCCGGACTGAGTGTCGCCCGCCGCGTCCGTCCGGCCCGAGGCGGCCGGGCGGACGCCGTGCGCTCAATACTTCAGCCGCACCTGCACGGATATCTCGCGCGGCGGATCTATGAATTCGAAATAACTGCCCGGACCCCCGATCGCATCCGAGGTGTTGCCGAACGCCGCCGTCACCTTGTTGGTCAGGTTCCGGCCGACGAGCGCCACCGTCCAGAAGCTCGACTCGTCGCTGAGCGCGATGCTGGCGTTGACCTTGGCATAGGCCGGCTGCACCAGGTTCGGATCGTTGGTGAGCGCCAGGAACTGCCGGCTCTTGTAGACGACCTGGCCGTTGACATCCAGGGCATAATCGCTGCCGAGCAGCGTCACGTAGTCGCCGTTGAACGTCCCGGACCACTTGGGCGCGAACTGCAGCGGATGACCGGCGAGGTTCTGCGAGCCGCCGACGCAGCCCTGCGCCGCCGTCTGCCCGTCGTAGCACTGGGCGCCGGCGAAGCGGGTGAACTTCGCGTCCAGGTACGAGCCGCTCGCCGACAGGGTCAGCCCGCGGACCGGCCGGTAGCGCAGATCCGCCTCGAAACCCTGGGTGCGGGCCGCCGCGGCGTTACTCACCGCGAAGGTGAGATTCGCCGCATTGAGCAGCGAGCTCACCTGCACGTCCTGGATATCCTCGCGGAACGCATCCACGTTGAGCCGAGCCCGGTCCCCGGCGAACACCAGCTTGCTGCCGAGCTCGTACTGCGTCGCGGTCTCGCCGGCGAACTTCATGCCGTTCGCGGCGGCCGTCTGGTTGCCGGCGAACTGCAGATCGAAGCCACCACCCTGAAAGCCGCGGCTGACGTTCGCATAGAGCAGGGTGTTGTCGTTCGGCTTCCACTGCAGGGAAGCATTCGGGGAGAAATTGCTCGCGGAATACCCATGCTGCACATCGAACCGGAACGCCGCCGGCCCCGCCGGCAGAACCACCGGCACGCTGGTATTGAGTTTCGTGGGAAACTCGCGCGCATCCAGCCGCTTCTTCTCGTACGTGTAGCGCGCGCCGACCGTCAGGGTCCACTGGCGGGCGAGATACAGGTTCACCTGGCCGAATGCCGCGGCGTTGTGGGTGATCTGGGCCTCGAGCAGGTTGCGGCTGCCGACCAGCGGCGGCGGCAGCAGCGCCGGGTAGAAGTCCAGCTGCTGATTGTCCTGCTGGTGGTCCCTGCCGAGATAGACGCCCGCGATGTAGTCGAAATGCCGGAAGTAGCCCCGACGGGACGCCAGCCTGAGCTCCTCCGTCCACTGGTAGTATTTTTCACCCCAGTCATATCCGAGCGCGTTGATCGCCATGCTGTCGGCGTCCCAGGCGTCGAAGGCGTTGTAGCCGGCATAGCCGGTGAGCGAGGTGAGCGCGAAGGCCTGGCGGCGCCACTTCGCAGTCAGGTTGACGATATTGAACGCGGTGTGGTGGTGGTCCACCTGCGGTACGCCGCTCGCATTGAACACGCCGGCGCTGCGGGTGTAATCGAGCGTGCAATGCTGCAGAGCGCTGAGCCCGTCCGCGGCGAACACCGCCCGCAGTCCCGGCGAGCACTTGGAGAGCACGACGTTCCGGCCCGGATCGTTCATGTTCGCGTACTGATACGACAGCCGCAGCAGCAGCGCCCCGGTGGGCTCGAAATCGAGCGTCGTGCGCTGATCGAAGTCATCGGTCTTCGGCTCCATGTGACCGGTGAGCAGATTGCGCACCCAGCCACTCTTGTTGTCATAGGAAAACGCCACCCGCCCCTGCACCCGCCGGCCGAGCGGGCCGGACACCGCCCCATCCACCGAATAGCCCGGATTGCCGCTGACTTCCCGGGCGGCATCGAGATACGCGTGCAGCGTCCGGGTCGGCTCGTTGGCCGTGATGTCGACCGCCCCGGCCAGGGTATTCTTGCCGATGAGCGCGCCCTGCGGGCCGCGCAGCACCACCACCTGGCCGACATCGAGGAACGCCAGCCGGTCGAAGCGGCTGCGTCCGTAGAAAAAGCCGTCGACCACGGTGCCCACCGCGGTTTCGTATCCGGCGTTGACTCCGGCACCGATTCCCCGGATGAATATCTGGTCGGCGCCGGCGATGGTCTGGGTGTAATTGAAATCGGGCACCGCGGGCGAGAGCGTCTCGATGTTCGACACCCCCTGAGACACCAATGAACGTCCGGACACGACCGACATCGAGATCGGCACCTGCTCGGCGTTCTCCTTGCGCTTGCGGGCCGTGACGATCACCTCGGTGAGCGTCGCGCCCGGCAGCACGTCGGCGGCCTTGTCGGCCGCGGCGGATGCCGGCGCCCGCAGCAGCGCCGTACAGATCAGGATCACGGCGGCACCCGAGGCGCCGCGCCGCTCAATTGCATCGTTCACGTGTCGGTCCCCCTGTTTAGCCCATGATGACGCGGCTGCCGTCCGCCGAATCAGCGCGGTTTTTCTATCGGCAGGTGAAATTGCGCATTGCGGGGCGGAATCACCGGGTCCTGCTCCCGCGGCGTTCCCGGCGGCACCCACTCATACGGCACCGGCTGCGCGCGGTAGATCCAGTTCGTCGACACCATGCGCCCGCCGAGCGTCTGCCTGCCGAAATAGGGGCTGACGTACTCCCAGACGATCCTGCCCCGGGGCGTGACCTGGAAGATGCGGCCGTTCATGCCCTCGCAGATCAGGGTGTTGCCGTTCGGCAGGCGGTTGACGCTGCCGATGAACGACGTGTCGAAGGTCCATACGGCGCGATCGGAGTCCTCGCCGTTGTACTGCCAGACGATCTGCCGGCTGCGCGGGTTGATCTCGAGCACGCGCGATCCCTGGAACATCCCGAGGGTCGCCGGCGGAAAGCCCGCCTCGCCCTCGTTGTCGAGCACCAGGATGTCGCCGGCGCCCGGCAGCCCCTCGGGGATCAGGTGCGGATCGTGCGCCCCCATGATTTGATCGACCGGACGGGGCACCCGGTAGTCGAACACCACCGAAGAGGGGCCATGCGCCGGCGCGGGAAAGTACGGGCCCAGCCGCCAGACGATCCGGCCGGTGCGTCTGTCGATGATGGCGATGACGTTGGCGTTGCGGGCGCCGATCATGATGTTGTGCGGATTGAAGCGCCGGTCGCCCGCGGCGTACCAGCGGTTCGGGCCCAGCACATTCATGCTGTTGATCGTCAGGAAGCCGCCCGCCTGGTTGTCGAGTGACTGATCGGCGTAGATCATTTTCAGCCCGGCCCTGGAAAAGCCGAATTCCTCGAGGTGGGCGGCCGCGCTCCAGTGCCAGACGATCCTGCCGGCGCGGTCGATCTCCTCGATCACCTGATCCTTGACCCGGCCGCCTCTGAAGTTTTTTGCCTGCCGGTACGCGCTGGCGACGATCAGCGTGTCGCCGTTGGCGAGGCGCTGCCAGTCGTGATTCTGACGCGCCGCGCCGCCGGGCGCCTGCTGGCCCCAGCGCCACACCACCCGGCCGTTCCAGTTCAGCTCGCCGATTTCGATGTTGTCGAAAATGGTGCCGAAGGCCGGCCCGGCCTTCGGCCGGCTGTTGCGCAGCTGCACCAGAATGTGTCCGCGTCTGCCGCCGGTGAGTCGCGGATCGAGCAGCAGACTCGGAAATCCGGTGTGGTTCCAGGTGTGAACGTCGTTGCCGTCCATGTCGATCAGATGCGTGCGGCCATCCCTGCCGTCGAACAGGATGTAACTGTTATAGGCCCGCGCCGGATCGTAACGCGTGACCTTCGTCGGGTAGACGCCGGGCTCGGCGCCCGCCCTGGACAGGCAGGCCGCGGCGCACGCCAGCCCGGCCAGCGCGAAAGCCCGCAGGGCCAAGGAGCGTTTGGGCGACATTGGCATAGATTCCCCCGGGATACGCCGTGATCAGTGGAGTGGGATGAGACAACAGACTGTAACCGTCGCGTGGTATTGAGGATGTCCGAGCCGACGTCCTCGCCGTCAGTCCGGCGCCGGCGAGGCCGCCGCCTGCGGCAGCCGTGACAGGGCCGCCACCGCGGCCGGATCGGCCGCCAGCCCGTAGGCGAGCTGGTCACTCATGCGCAGCGCGACCTCCCGGGCCGACCAGGCGCCGCCCGGCCGGTACCAGCGTGGCAGCCAGTTCAATGCGCCGACGGTCACCAGCGCCGCCATTTTCGGATCCCGCTGTCCGACGGAGCCGTCATCGATTCCCTGCTGAATCAGCGCGCGCAACTCGTGCTCCAGTCGGCTGCGGCGGCGGACCACGGCGGTCTTCAGCTCCGGCGGCAGCGCGCCCTCCTCGGTCATGACCATGCCGGCAACCGGCGACTCCACCAGACGCAGGATGTAGTAATAGTTGTTCAGCCACAGCCGTGACAGCCCGTCGTGGCCTTCCGACCGGGCGCGGCTCAGACCTTCCTCGGCAAAATCGAGCGCCATCATGTGCAGCTTGTAAAACAGCTCGTGCTTGCTTCTGACGTAGTAATAGAGCGCCGCTTTGGTCACACCCAACTCCTGCGCGATGTCGGTCAATGACGTGCCGTTGTATCCGCCGCGAGTGAAGCAGCGCGCCGCGGTTTCGTACAGGAAGTCGAGTTTGAGGTCGCGCTGTGTGGTGCGGTCCTGAACGTCCGGTCCCCAGCTTTTTCTCTTGGCGATGCTCATGTCCTCTCCGATGGCGAGAAAGGCCGTCTCGTTACCGCAGTCCCGGCGCCGCGCGCCGGTCTGGCGCTGGTGGGCGTCGGAGCGATTGGCCCGCGCCGCTCAGCGCTGCAGAAAACGGCTCGTCAGATCCGGCTCATCCCCCTGGCTTCGAGGTCACGACCCGGTCAATGGCGTAACCCTCCCGGAAATTCAAGATGACATTCTACCGACCGGTTAGTAAAATTACTAGCCAGATAGTAATTAAAATGGATTTATTGGCATTTCAATATGTTATGCATGGGCCATAACCGGTACTCGATGAGATCTGCGCCTGCGCGAGGGGGGCCGCCCCTTCTCCGGCACCGGGGAGGACTTGCGCAGACGACACGACGCGACAGGCCTGCGATGCACCCCTGCGGGAGAACCCTCACATGCGCGGCATGATGATGTCAGAGCAGTTGACCTTGACGGCGATCCTGGAACACGCGGAGCAGAATCACGGCGCTTCCGAGATCGTTTCCGTCGACAACGACCGTTCCCTGCATCGCTACACATTCCGGGACATGGCCGCGCGTACCCGCCGCGCCGCCCAGGCGCTCGGCCGTCGCGGCGTCCGTGACGGCGATCGGGTCGGCACGCTGGCGTGGAACAACTGGCGGCACCTGGAGCTCTACTATGCGATTTCCTGCATGGGTGCCATTTGCCACACGCTCAATCCGCGGCTCTCGCCCGAGCAGATCGTCCACATCGCCCATCATGCCGAGGATGCGCTGCTGTGCTTCGATCCGGCGTTCATCCGGCTCGTCGAGCAGATCGCGCCGAGCCTGCCCAGCGTGCGGCATTTCATCGCGCTGTGTCGGGAAGAGGAACTTCCCGAGACGTCCCTGACCAACCTGCTCTTCTATGACACCCTGCTGGCGCGCGAGGACGGTCGCTATGCCTGGCCGCGCCTCGACGAAAGAACCGCCTGCTCGCTCTGCTATACCTCCGGCACCACCGGCCATCCCAAGGGCGTGCTCTACGACCATCGCTCGCAGCTGCTGCACGCCATGGCGATCAGCGGCGCCGACTGGCTCGCGGTCCGCGCCCGCGACGCCATCCTGCCGCTCGTGCCGATGTTTCACGCCTGTGCCTGGGGCCTTCCCTACGTCAGCCTGATGAACGGCGCCAAACTGGTCCTTCCCGGCCGTCACCTCGATGGCGCCAGTCTGCACCAGCTCATCCACGCCGAGGGGGTCACCATGGCCGCCGCGGTCCCGACGGTCTGGCAGGATCTGCTGAGCGTCGTCGAAGCCCGTGGCAGCACCTTCGGTACGCTCGATCGCGCCGCCATCGGCGGCTCGAATGCCGCCCCCTCTCTCATCAGAACCTTCGAGGAAAAATACGACGTGCGGGTCATCCACGGCTGGGGCATGACCGAACTGTGCCCGGTCGGCAGCCTGGATGCGCTCAAGCGCCACATGCTCGCCTGGCCGGCCGAGCGCCGCTATGCCATCCAGTCGCTGCATGGCCGGCCGCTGTTCGGCATCCGCATGCGCATCGTCGACGAAAGCGGCGCGGAGCTGCCGCACGACGGCTTCGCCACGGGGTACCTGCAGGTCCGTGGGCTATGGGTCGCCGGCGGCTATTTCAAACAGGAGAGTCCGGGTTCGTTCACCGAGGATGGCTGGTTCAATACCGGCGACGTGGCCACCATAGACCCGGATTCGTACATGCGGCTCACCGATCGGGAAAAGGACGTCATCAAGTCCGGCGGCGAATGGATCAGTTCGATCGACGTCGAAAGCGCCGCCCTGAGTCACGAATCCGTTCAGGAAGCCGCCTGCATCGCCGTGCCGCACAGCCGCTGGGGCGAGCGGCCGTTGCTGCTCGTCGTTCTCAAACAGGGCGCGCGCTTCGACAGGACCAGCCTGCTCGGCGCTTTCCACGGCAGGATCGCCAAATGGTGGATTCCCGACGACGTCGTCGTGATGGAAAGCCTGCCGCACTCGGCCACCGGCAAACTCCTGAAGCGGACGCTCCGGGAGCAATTCAAGGACCATGCCTGGCCCGGCGACAGCCGCCGCCCGTCCGAGTGACCCGCGGCGCCGCGGCGCGCCCCCGGCAGATGTCTCAAGGAACCCGCATGCCTCAATACACTCCGCCTGTCTCCGACCTGTTGTTTTTGTTTTCCGAGGTGTTCGCCGAGGACCTCCACGCCCTCGGCTGCGATGCCGAGCTCGGCCCCGACACCGTGAGCGGCATCGCCGAGAGTTTCGGCGCCTTCGCCAATGATCATCTGCTGCCGCTCAACCCGGCCG
This sequence comes from Pseudomonadota bacterium, assembly GCA_021792815.1. The sequence continues at coordinate 8,200 of JAJYTX010000009.1, read as the reverse complement.
CGGATCGCGCCGGCTGCAGACTGCTCGACGGCCGGGTGATCGTCCCGGACGGTTACGCCTCGCTGTGGCAGCGGTTCTGCGCCGACGGCTGGAACGGCCTGCCCGTACCCCGGGAGTGGGGCGGCCAGGGCCTGCCGAACGTCATGCACTACGTGGTGCGCGAAGCGCTCGCCTCCACGGGCATCGCCTTCTCCCTGTACCACGAGCTCAGTTACGGCGTGTGCAAGCTCATTCTGACTCACGGCGCCGACTGGATGAGGCGGCTCGCCGTGCCCCAGCTGGTCTGCGGCCGGTGGTCCGGCACCATGAACCTGACCGAACCGCATTGCGGATCCGATCTGGGCCTGATCCGGACCCGGGCGACCCCCCGGACCGACGGCACCTACCGCATCAACGGCGAGAAGATCTTCATCACCTGCGGCGATCACGACCTGGCGGACAACATTCTGCACCTGGTCCTGGCACGCATCGAGGGCGCGCCAGCCGGCGTCGGTGGAATTTCCCTGTTCATGGTGCCGAAGACCACCCTTTCCGCCGAGGCCACCGGCAGCGCCGCCCGCCCCGGTGAACCGAACGGCGTCTCGGTGCTGAAGTTGGAGCGCAAGATGGGCCTGCACGCTTCCCCGACCTGCGCCCTGCGTTACGAGGACGCCACCGGATGGCTCATCGGGCAGGAGAACCGGGGTCTCAGCCAGATGTTCACCATGATGAATGCCGCCCGGCTGGGTGTCGGCATACAGAGCGTCGGCCTGTCGGAAATGGCGCTGCAATTGGCGGAGGATTACGCCGCGCAGCGCCTGCAGGGCCGGGCGGTCGACTCGCAGGCCCCGCCCGGGACGCCCGAACCGATCATCGTGCACCCGGATGTCCGTCGGGAACTGTTGACCATGCGTGTCCGGGTGGAAAGCGGCCGTGCCTGGGGATGGTGGCTCGCCCTGGAACTCGACACTCTCGAACGCCACCCGGTCCGGGAGCGTCGTGAAAAGGCGCAGGCAATGCTCGATCTGCTCACCCCGATTTTCAAGGCCGCGCTGTCCGAACAGGGATTTGAAGTCGCCAACCGCGCGCTGATGGTGCACGGCGGCCACGGCTACATCGAGGAGATGGGCATCGAGCGGCTGGTGCGCGATGGCCGCATCGGCGCCATCTACGAAGGCACCAACGGCATTCAGGCGAGGGACCTGGTGCTGCGCAAGCTGCCGGCGGGCGGCGGGGCGCCCGTGTGCGCGCTCCTCGATGACATCGAGACATTCCTCGCGCAGCAGCAGCTGCCGCAGATCGACACGCCGATGTCGGCCGCCGTGCGGCGCCTGCGCCAGACCACGCAGTGGATCCTGGAGCGCGCCGACAGCGACCCCGAGCGGGTGCTCGGCGGCTCACAGGATTACCTGGGTCAGTTCGCGCTGGTCCTGCAGGGCTATCTGTGGGCGCGCATGGCCCGAGCGGCGCATCTGAGTCAGCGCCCCGTCTACCGTCGCAAGGTGCAGCTGGCGGAATTTTTCATCGAGCGGATCCTGCCCCGCGCCGAGGCGTTTGCCTCTGCGGCCGTGTCGAGTCGTGTCCCACGGGTCGGCTGAACCCGGGACGACCGCCCCGCCGCGGCGCAGATCATGACATTGTCCGCAGGCGGCAGCGCCGCGCCCCGGCCCGCTTTGGCGCTTCGCGCAGCCGTACGCGGCGGGCGGCCTGTGCGGGCGGTTCTGACACCGGTGAGGTCACCGGAAAGGATCGATCATGTCTGAGGCCTTCATCTACGATCATGTGCGCACGCCGCGCGGCAAAGGCCGTCCGGACGGCAGTCTGCACGAATTGACGGCGATCACGCTCTCGACCCAGGTGCTGCAGGCGCTCGCCTCGCGCAACCACCTCGACACCCGCCAGGTGGACGACGTGATCCTGGGTGTCGTTTCCCCGGTGGGCGAGCAGGGCAGCAACATCGCGCGCATCTCGGTCATCAACGCCGGCTGGGCGGAGTCGGTGGCCGGCGCCCAGGTGCACCGCTTCTGCGCCTCCGGTCTCACGGCGGTCAACCTGGCGGCCGCCAAGGTGATCTCGGGCCAGGCCGACCTCGCGGTGGGCGGCGGCGTCGAATCGATGTCGCGCATTCCCCTGGCATCGGACGGTGGCGCCTTCCTCGGCGACCCGGAGGTGGCCCGCCGGGTGGGGTTCGTGCCGCAGGGCGTCGGCGCCGATCTCATTGCGACCCTCTGGGGTTTTTCCCGCGAGGACGTGGATCGCTATGCGGTGGCCAGCCAGCAGCGCGCCCGGATGGCGTGGGACGGCGGTCGTTTCGCGAAGTCCGTGATCCCGGTGAAAGACCGCCTGGGGATGACGGTTCTCGACCATGACGAGCACATGCGGCCGGACACCACGCTGCAGTCCCTCGCGGCGCTCAAGCCGTCCTTTGCCGAGCAGGGCGCCTCGTGCGGCTTCGATGCCGTGGCGCTGTTGAGATATCCGCAGGTGGAGCGGATCGATCATGTTCATCATGCCGGCAATTCCTCCGGCATCGTCGATGGCGCCGCGGCGGTGCTGCTCGGCTCGAGACAGATCGGCGAGACACTCGGCCTCAGACCCCGCGCCCGCATCGTGTCCTGCGCCGATATCGGTTCGGAGCCGACCATCATGCTCACCGGACCGTCGTTCGCCGCCGAAAAGGCCCTGCGGCGGGCCGGCATGCGCGCCGCGGACATCGACCTGTGGGAACTCAATGAAGCGTTCGCCGCGGTGGTGCTGCGATTCATGCAGGCGCTCGACATCGAGCACGGTGTCATCAACGTCAACGGTGGCGCCATTGCCCTGGGTCATCCGCTCGGCGCCACGGGCGCGATGTTGCTCGGCACCGCGCTCGATGAGCTGGAGCGCTCCGGCCAGGGCACGGCCCTGATCGCCCTGTGCGTCGGCGGCGGCATGGGGACCGCCACCATCATCGAGCGGCTGTGAGCAGCGCAGCCGACGTCACCCAATCGAGGAGTCTTCCCGTGAGCGAAACCTGCGTGACACTGCAATGCGACCACGGCTGCGCGATTCTGACCATCGACGTACCCGGCCGTTCGATGAACGTCATCACCGAGCCGCTGCTGCGCGAGCTCGAAGCGCACGTCGAGACGGTCCGCTCGGACCCGGCGATCCAGGGCGCGATTCTCGTCTCGGGCAAATCGGCGTTTCTGGCGGGCGCCGATCTGTCGCTGCTGCATGCCCTGGCGGTGCGCGCCCGGCGTGAACCGCTGGCGGCGCTGTTCGAGACCGCCTTCGCATTCAACCGCGTGTTCCGCCGGATGGAAACCTGCGGCAAGCCCTTCGTCGCGGCCGTGGGCGGCCTCGCGCTCGGCGGCGGGCTGGAACTGGCGCTCGCCTGCCATCGGCGCATCGTGGCCGATGACCCAGCGATCCAGCTGGGTCTGCCGGAAGTGACACTCGGGCTGATGCCCGGCATCGGCGGCACTCAGCGGCTGCCACGCCTGATGGGCATCGCGCGTGCCCTGCCCTGCCTGCTGCAGGGCAAGAGCCTGTCGCCCGCCGAAGCGCTGGCCTCGGGTGTCGTGCACCAGATGGTGCCGCGCGGCCAGCTGCTCGACGCGGCCCGCCAGTGGCTGCTCGGCGGCGGCCGCGCCGTCCAGCCCTGGGACGAAAAGGGCTTCAGAGTGCCGGGCGGACAAGGCTCGATGAATCCGGCCGTCGTCCAGACCTTCATGACCGCAACTGCCCTCGCGCGCGAGCAGACCCGGGACAATTATCCGGCGCCCTACGCCATCCTGTCGGCGGTCTACGAAGGGCACCAGGTACCGTTCGACACCGCCCTGCGCATCGAAACGAAGCTGTCGCTGGGCCTGCTGGCCGATCCGGTGGCCGCCAACATGATCCGCACCCTGTTCGTGAACAAGGGCGAGGCCGACAAACTGGTGCGTCGCCCCCCGGCTGTTCCGCGTCAATCCCCCGAAGTGCTCGGCATTCTGGGCGCGGGCATGATGGGCAGCGGCATCGCCCATGTCTCGGCGCGGGCCGGCCTGCGCGTCGTGCTGCTCGACCGCGAGGTGTCGCTCGCCGAAAATGGCAAAGCTCACACGCGCGCCCGGCTGGCCAAGCAAGTCGAGCGCGGCCGGCTCACTCAGGCGGAGGCCGAAGCCATCCTCGCCCGCATCCACCCCACGGCGAGCTACGCGGACCTGCAGTCGGCGGATCTCGTCATCGAGGCGGTTTTCGAGGACGCTCAAATCAAGGCCGAGGTCACCGCCCGGGCCGACGCGGTGCTCGCGCCAGGGGCCGTGTACGCGTCCAACACATCGACCCTGCCGATCACCGGCCTGGCCCAGGCCTCGACGCGCCCCGGACAGTTCATCGGCGTTCACTTTTTCTCCCCGGTCGAGAAAATGCAACTGGTCGAGGTCATCAAGGGACGGGAAACCTCCGCACGCGCCCTGGCCCTGGCGTTGGATTACGTGCGGAAAATCCGCAAGACCCCGATCGTGGTCAACGACTCGCGCGGCTTTTACACCAGCCGCTGCTTCGGCACCTATCCCGACGAAGGTCTCATCCTGCTGACCGAGGGCGTGACGCCGGCTCTGATCGAAAATGCCAGTGTCATGGCCGGCATGCCCGTCGGCCCACTCGCCCTGAGCGACGAAGTGTCGCTCGAACTGATGTACCAGCTGAAGGAAGCGAACCGCAAGGCCTTGGGCGATCGATATCAGGCCACCCCGAGCGACGGGGTGATCGACCTGTTCGTGACCCGGCTGGGCCGGCTCGGCAGGAAGGTCGCACGGGGCTTTTATGACTATCCCGAGGGCCGAAAGAAACAGCTCTGGCCTGGTCTCGCGACGCACTTCCCCCCCGCCGCGCAGCAGCCGCGGGTGGAGGAGCTGAAAAAACGCCTTCTGTATCGCCAGGCGCTCGAATGCGTCCGCTGTGTCGAAGAGGGCGTCATCGATGATCCGGCGGACGCCGATGTCGGTGCCGTCCTGGGCTGGGGTTTCGCGCCCTACACCGGTGGGCCGCTGTCGATGATCGACACGATCGGCGCCGCGGCGTTCCTCGCTGAGACCGAGCGCATGGCCCGCTCCCATGGCCCGCGTTACGCCGCACCGCCGCTGCTGCGGCGCATGGCGGCCGAGGGCCGCGAATTCTACGGCGGACAGCGATAGGCCGCGGCGGCGCCCTCTTCCCGGCCGGGGCGTCCTAGCACCCGGCATCGAGCCGCAGCGCCGGCGCCGCGGCGCACGCCTGCGCCAGGTCCCGGGCGCGGCGCCATTCGGGCCGGGCGCGCAACGCCTCGGGGTCCATCTGCCCGCGGCCGTGCAGCCGGATCAGGCGCAGGCCCGAGGCCGGCTCGACCGTGCGCGGCAGCCGCTCGAGCAGCCGGATCACCGCATCGCGCCGATTGCACACCGGCAACATGTCGCAGCCGGCCGCGAGCGCCTGGGACGCCCTCGCGAGCACGTCCCCGTACGCCTCCGCCGCGCCGCCCATCGACAGGTCATCGGCGAACACCACCCCCTGGAAGCGCAGCTCACCGCGCAGCACTTCGCGGATCCAACGCCGCGAGAGACTCGCCGGCACCGCATCCACCGCCGGAAACAACAGGTGGCCGACCATGACCGCCGGCAGCCCGTTGGCGATCAGCTGCCGATACGGCAGCAGATCACCGTGCAGATCGGCCATCTCCCGCCGATCCACGGGCAGCGCCAGGTGCGAGTCGGCGGCCACCGCGCCGTGCCCCGGAAAGTGCTTGGCCGTGGCCGCCATGCCGGCCTCGCGCATGCCGCGCACGTACGCCGAGGCGAGCTGCGCGACCGCCTCGGGCCGGCCATGGAAGGCGCGGTCGGTGATGAAACTGACACCGTGGTCGATATCCACACAGGGCGCGAACGACAGGTCCACGCCGTGCACGCGCAGCTCCGCGGCCATCAGCCAGCCCATGGCGTGCGCGAGCTCGAGCCCCCGGCGCGGCTCCTGGTCGAACGCGTGGCCGATGCGCCGCGCCGCGGGCAGCGCCGAGAAACCCTCGCGGAAGCGCTGCACTCGCCCGCCCTCGTGGTCCACGGCGACGATGAGCGCGGGGGTGCGAATCGCGTGCAGGTCGCCGACCAGCCCGGTGAGCTGCGCCGGATCTTGGTAGTTGCGCGTGAAGAGGATGACCCCACCGACCAGCGGATGGCGCAGCAGCTCGCGCTCCTCGGCGCTCACCGCCGTCCCGTCCAGGTCGATCATCAGCGGGCCGAGCGTCATGTCACGGTCCACCCAGCACGGCGATGGACTCGACATGCGCCGTATGCGGAAACATGTCGACCACGCCCGCCGCCTCGAGCGTAAAGCCGTGCTCGTGCACCAGCGCGCCGAGATCCCGGGCGAGGCTGCCCGGATGGCAGGAGACGTACACCACGCGGCGCGGCCGCAGGCGCGCGACGGTCTCGAGCATCGGCCGTGCCCCGACCCGCGGCGGATCGAGCAGCACGTGGGTGTAACCCTCCGCCAGCCAGGGCGCCTGCCCCGACACAGGCTGAGACAGATCCGCCACGTGAAATGCGGCATTGTCGCTGCCGTTGCGGCGGGCGTTGTGCCGCGCACGCTCCACGAGCGCCGCGTCACCCTCCACGCCCACCACCCGGCCGGCCGATCGGGCGAGCGGCAACGTGAAGTTTCCGAGACCGCAATACAGATCGAGCACCGATGAGGACGGCGTCAGCTCGAGCAGCTCGAGCGCACGTGCGACCAGCGCCCGATTCACCTCGGCGTTGATCTGCACGAAGTCAGTGGGCACGAACTCCAGTCGCAGGCCGAACTGCGGCAGATCGTAATAGAGCGGCTCGGGCGAGCCGTCCGCCTCGAGCGGCTCCACCGAATCGAGTCCGCCGGGCTGCAGAAAGAGGCGCGCAGCGCGCTGCGCGGCGAATTCCCGCAGCCGTGCCCGGTCGGCCGCGGTCGGTGCCGCCAGAACCCGCAACACCAGCGCCACGGCGTTCTCGCCCACCGCCACCTCGATCTGCGGCACCTGCCGGCGGATCTCGAGCGCGCTGATCAGCTCGGCGAGCGGCACCAGCCACTCTCCGACCGGCGCGGCGAGCACATCGCAGTGCTTCGCGTCGGCGACATAGGGCGCCATGCGCTCACGGAATCCGACCACCACCCGGCCCTTCTTCGGCACGTAGCGGGCGCCGAGCCGGGCCCGCCGCCGATACCCCCACGCCGGTCCGCTGATCGGCTCGAGCCAGCGCGCGCACTCGACCCGCGCCACGCGCTCGAGCGCATCACGCAGTTCGGTCTGCTTCAGGGCGAGCTGGGCCTGCGGCGCCAGATGCTGCAGAGCACAGCCGCCGCAGAGGCCGAAGTGCGCACAGCGCGGCGGTACGCGCGCCGCGGCGCCCCGCAGCACCTCCACCAGCCGGCCCTCGTCGTGCTGACGGCGGCGGCGCACCCGCTCGAAGCGCACCTGCTCGCCGGGCAATGCGCCGGGGATGAACACCGCCTTGCCCTCGCGGACGATGCCCTCGCCCTCGTGCGTGAGCGCCACCACCGTGGCGACCTCGGCGCTCACGCCGCGCCCTCCCAGGCCTCGAGGAATTGCCTCAGGTGCGGCTCCTGCGCGGCGCGCAGCAGCGCCCGGACGCGCTCGATCTGCTCGGCGTGCTCCTCGCGGCTGAGCCGGCCACGCAGCAGCTCGAAACGCAGATAGACGAGGTAGGTGTTGAGTACATCGGTCTCGCAATAGCGGCGGATCCCGACGAGATTGCCCGCCTGGCAGGCCTCCCAGACCTGCGCGCCGGAGAAGCCGAGCTTGCCCGGCAGCCCGAGCAGCATCGCGATGTGCTCGAGCGAGACCTGGCCGCGCCCCTGGAAACCCGAGAGCACATCCATCAGATCGAGGTGCCGCCAGTGGTACCGGTTGAGATAGTTGTTGAAGCGGAAAGCCGGGTCGTTCTCGCCGGTCTCCCAGAAGCGGCTCGCCTGCACGCCCGCGGCGAGCGCCCGGTAGGTGAGCACCGGCAGATCGAACCCGGAGCCGTTCCAGGACACCAGCTCCGGCGAAAAGCGCTCGAGCCCATCGAAGAAGCGCTGGATCAGCTCGCCCTCGGGGGCCTGCGGCTCGCCGAGGCTCCAGAGCCTGAGGGTATCGCGGCTGCGCAGCAGGCAGGAGATCGCCACGATCCGCTGCTGCTCGAATGGCAGAAACTCCCCGCCCGAGCGCTGGCGGCGCAGGGCGAAC
>JAJYTX010000456.1 GCA_021792815.1 Pseudomonadota bacterium | reverse complement strand
GCGACGGGGGCAACGGCCAGCGAGCCGGCAACCAGCAGCGCGCCGAGGACGGGGACGAGCTTCTTGAACATCGACATCTCCACTAGAGAGTATTGAGCGGTTTGAGAAATGCCCGGCCGCACTGCGCCGGAACGGGGCGCATTATCCCAGGAAGAATGTCGCTGAAGCCTTGAATGACCAGAACGTAATCTTCGGCCCGGATCACTGTCCCTGAAAAGCGACAAGGGTGCGCACCGGCACGCCGAGCGCCTCCAGCCGGCTCGCGCCGCCGAGGTCGGGCAGGTCGATCACGAAGCAGGCGGCGAGAATTTCCGCTCCGAGAGCGCGCAGCAGCTTCACCGCTGCCTCGGCCGTGCCGCCGGTGGCGATCAGGTCATCGATCAGGATGATGCGCTCGCCCGGCGCAACGGCGTCGCGGTGCATCTCGATCTCATCGAGACCGTATTCCAGGGAATAGGCCACGCGCACCGTCTCGTGCGGCAGTTTGCCCTTCTTGCGGATGGGCACGAATCCGGCGGCGAGCCGGTGGGCCACGGCGCCGCCGAGGATGAACCCGCGTGCCTCGATGCCCGCCACCCGCTCGACACCGGCATCGGTCCACGGCCGCGCCAGCTCCTCCACGGCGAGCCGGAACGTCGGCGCGTCGCCGAGCAGTGTGGTGATGTCCCGGAACAGGATTCCGGGCTTCGGGTAGTCGGGGATCGCGCGGATGGAGTCTCTGAGCGCTTGCAGGGTCTCGGTGTGCATGAAGAGCCTCGAATTGAGCCCGCGCGCACTCGCGGCGGGCGAGTCGCTCAGCGGCGCGCGGGCGGGCACGAGCCCGCACCGGGCTCTCGGGCGGCAGGATAGCACAGCGGACCGCGGGTTTCGTCCCGGGCCAACCGCTGTCCATGATTGTGTCATGATGGACCGATGCAAGCCATCGACCTGTTGTTGCGAAGACGCTCGGCGAAAACCCTTGCCGAGCCCGGACCCGACGAGGGCGCTCTGGCACTGCTGTTCGAGTGCGCCGCGCGTGCGCCGGATCACGGCCGGCTGCGGCCCTGGCGCTTCATCGTGATCCAGGGCGCCGCGCGCCAGCGCTTCGGAGAGTTGCTCGCCGGGCAGCTGCGGCGGGTACGCCCGGACTCGACGCCCGAGGCCCTGGAGCGCGAGCGGCAGAAAGCCTGGCGTGCGCCCCTCATCATCGTGGTCGCGGCGGTCTGCCAGCCGATTGCGAAGGTGCCGCAGATCGAACAGCTCCTTGCCGCGGGGGCCGCGGCCGGCAACATCCTGCTCGCCGCCCGGGCGCTCGGCTTCAATGCCGTGTGGAAGACTGGGGGAGCGGCGTACGACGAAGCGACCAAGACGGCGCTGGGTCTCGATGCGCAGGATGCCATCGTCGCGTTTCTCTACGTGGGCACGGAGCCGGTCGGACAGAGCGCCCCGCCGGCGCGCACGCAGTGGCGGGACAAGGTGGTCATCTGGCAGGGCTGATCGGCAGTCTTCCTGAGCCGATCGGGTGTTCGCGTCCCGTGCACGTGCGCCGGCACGGCTTTCCCGGGCCGTCGAGCGTGCGGCGGCCGCGACGCGCCGGGGAAATTCCGCTCAGCAGCCGCGAGGCTGCGCGGGCACGGCGCTCAGGGTTTGATCACCACCAGCGCGACAATGGCGATGAGCAGCAGGCTGGGCACTTCGTTGAAGAAGCGATACCAGCGGTGGGAATGCCGGTTGCGCCCTTCGATCAGCGCGCGCATCAGCGCATAACACCATAGGTGGTAGCCGATGAGCAGCGCCACCAGCACGAGCTTGACGCGCATCCACCCGAAGGACAGATACACCGGCGCGGCGCCGATCATCGACAGGCCGCAGATGACCGCCAGCACCGCCGCCAGACTCATCAGGCCGAACAGCCGCCGTTCCATGACCGCAAAGCGCTCGAGCCCGGGCGCATCCGTGGTGTCGCAGTGGTAGACGAACAGCCGCGGCAGGTAGAACAGGCCCGCGAACCAGCTGACCACGAAGACGATGTGGAATACCTTGAGCCAGAGCATGCGCTATGGTAACGGATTGCGGGATTTTTTTTAAATCGCCGATGTCTTTCAACGACTGCAGGCGGAGGACGGATCGATGACCGACACCGGATCGGGCGAGGCGCCTGGCGCGCCGGGACTGGCTCCCACATGGTGCAGCAGCGCCAAGGACGTCGTGGGCTGTGCGCTCGGCGCCTCGCGACTGTGGTTTACGATCGGCTGCGGCATCGTAAACGAGGTGTATTACCCACGCATCGACATTCCTCAGATCCGCGATCTCGGGTTCGTCGTCGCGGACGGGCGGGGTTTCTGGGTCGAGGTCAAGCGTCTGGACAGCCATACGGTGGCGCTCGCCGACGCGGGGGTTCCGGCGGTTCGCATCGTGCACCGGCACCCGCGCTTCGAACTCGCATTGCGCATCGTGCCGTCGGTGGATCGCGATGTGCTGCTCATCGAGGTTGGGCTGACCGGTGACGAGGACCTGCGGCCTTATGCCCTGCTCGCGCCGCACCTGGGCGGCACTGGAATGCACAACCGCGCGGCGGTGGCCGGCCATCGCGGCCATCGGCTGCTGTGGGCCGAGCAGGGACCGTTCGCGCTGGCGCTCGCGGCGGTGGCGGCGGATCAGCGCGATGCGTGGGGTCGCGCCAGTTGCGGCTATGTCGGCACGAGCGATGGCTGGCAGGACTTTGCGCGCAATGGGTCGATGACCTGGGAGTATGGCCGCGCCGGTCCGGGCAACGTGGCGTTGATGGGCGAGCTGCCGCGCCGGTCCGTGCTCGCGCTCGGTTTCGGCAGCGGGACCGAGTCGGCCGCGACGTTGGCGCTGTCGGCGTTGTTCGAGCCGTTCGAGGCGAGTTGGCAGCGCCAGGTGCAGGACTGGACGGCCTGGCACGAAAGCTGTGCAAGCCGCGCAGCGGATGCGGACGCGTTGCCTACGGAGTGCCGCGAGCAGTTCCGGCTTTCGACCATGGTGCTGCGGACCCACCAGGACAAGACGTTCCCCGGCGCCCTGGTGGCCAGCCTCAGCGTGCCATGGGGCAACACCAAGGACGAGCGCGCGGGCTACCACCTCGTCTGGCCGCGCGATCTGTGCGAGTGCGCGGGCGCATTGCTTGCCTTCGGCGCCACTCGCGAAGCGCTCGACACACTGCGCTATCTCCGGGCCACACAGCGCGCCGACGGCCACTGGAACCAGAATCAGTGGCTGGGAGGCTCGCCTTACTGGGGCGCGGTGCAGCTCGACGAGACCGCCTTCCCGGTGCTGCTGGCCGCCG
>JAJYTX010000455.1 GCA_021792815.1 Pseudomonadota bacterium | reverse complement strand
CTCTCGATCGACCTGCGCATCCAGTACCTCGCCTATCGGGCGCTGAAAGACCAGGTCGCGGCGCAGCGGGCGCGCTCGGGCAGCATGGTGGTGCTCGACATCGCCACCGGCGAGGTGCTCGCCATGGTCGATCAGCCGGGGTTCAATCCGAACGATCGCGACCAGCTGTTGCCTCAGCTGTATCGCAATCGTGCGGTCACCGACGTGTTCGAGCCCGGCTCGTCCATCAAACCGTTCTTCATCGCCGCGGCGCTCATGACCGGCCGCTACAACAATCAGAGCATCATCAATACCTCCCCGGGGTTCATCCGGGTCGACGGCCATGTCTTCCGCGACGAGCAGGACCTCGGGCCGATCGACATCGCCACGATCCTCGGCAAGAGCTCCAACGTGGGCATGGCTCACATCGCGCTCTCGCTGCCCCCGAGGCTGATCTGGACGACGCTGCACAAGTTCGGCTTCGGCCAGCTCGCCACCGAGGGTTATCCGGGCGAGGCGGCCGGCGAGCTGACCAGCTACAGGGACTGGCGCCCGATCCGCATTGCGACCATGGCGCACGGGTACGGCATCTCGGTCACCGCGCTGCAGCTGGCGCACGCCTACGCAACCCTCGGCGCGTTCGGGGTCGAGCGGCCGGTCTCCTTCCTGCGGGTGAACGCGCCGCCTGCGGGCCGGCGCATCATGCCGGCGAACCTGTGCCGCGAACTGCTCCAGATGATGCGCTCGGTGATCCTGCCCGGGAGCACCGCACCGCTCGCGGCCATCCCCGGCTACACGGTGGCCGGCAAGACCGGCACCGCGTGGGAGCTGCGCGACGGCGCCTATGATCGGAATGCCTACACCGCGGTGTTCGCGGGGGTGGCGCCGGCCAGCGCACCGCGGCTCGCCGCGGTGGTGGTCGTGCACGACCCGCGCAATGGTCTTTATTACGGCGGCGATGTCTCGGCCCCGGTGTTCTCAAAGGTGGTGGGCCGGGCGCTGCGCCTGATGGGGGTAGCACCGGATGAGCCCGTCGCGCCCGCGCGCACGCTGCAGGTGGCCTCCCTGCAATGATGGAAATGAGCGCCATACCCCCGGTTGCACGACCGCTTGCCGAGCTCACTCGCGGACTGCTCGAGACGCCGCCCGACCTGCGCGTGAGTGACGTCACGCTCGACAGCCGCGCCGCCTCGCCCGGCGCCCTGTTCCTGGCGTGCGCAGGACGCGCCCGGCACGGTCTTGCGTTCGCCGGCGAAGCACTGGCGCGCGGGGCGAGCGCGCTGCTGTACGAACCGTATCCCGGCGCCCGCGAACTCGTGGAGAAGGCTCTCGGGGAGGGTTGCCCCGACCCGTCGGAGCGCGGGCAGGCCGGTTTCAGGGAGCTGCCGGGCGAGGCGCACCGGGTGTTCGTTGCCCCGGTTGCGCAGCTCGCGCGCCATGCGGGTGTGATTGCCGGCCGGTTTTTCGGCCACCCCTCCCATTCGCTCGCCGTGGCGGGAATCACCGGGACCAACGGCAAGACGACCTGCGCCTGGCTGCTCAGCCAGGCGCTCGAGCGCTGCGGCCGGGCCGCCGCCTACATGGGCACGCTCGGCTTCGGCTTCCCGGGCGCGCTCGCGGATACCGAACACACCACTGCCGATGCCGTCAGCGTGCAGCGACGGCTGGCGCGCCTGAAAAGCCTCGGCGCACGCTGGGTGGGCATGGAAGTCTCCTCGCATGCGCTCGATCAGCACCGCATCGCGGGCGTTCGCCTGCACACCGCGGCCTTCACCAATCTCACTCGCGATCATCTGGACTACCACGGCACGATGGGAGCGTATGCGGGCGCCAAGGCCCGGCTGTTTGCCGTGGAGGGTCTGGTCAACCGGGTGATCAACATCGACGATGCGTTCGGGGGCCAGCTCGCCGCGCAGGCGGCCGAGGCAGCCCTGATCGTCACGGCGCGCAGTGCCGCCTGCGATGCCATGCCGCCCGGTGCGCGCCGGGTGCGTGCATCCGAGGTTCGGCCCGAGGGCACCGGGCTGCGCCTGCGTATCGAGTCCTCGTGGGGGGACGGTGAGCTCACGGTGCCGCTGATCGGCGAATTCAACGCCGACAATGCGTTGACGGTGCTCGCGATCCTGCTCGGCGCGGACGTGCCGCTCGCCGAGGCGCTTCAGGCCCTGCAGGGCTGCCGCGCGGCGCCGGGCCGGATGGAGGCATTCGGCGGGGATGCGGGCCGGCCGCTTGCGATCGTGGACTATGCGCATACGCCCGATGCGCTGGACAAGGCGCTGCGCGCCGCGCGGCGGCATTGCCGCGGCACGCTGCGCGTCGTGTTTGGATGCGGCGGCGACCGGGATGCCGGCAAGAGGCCGATGATGGGCCGCATCGCGGCCGGCCTCGCCGATGAGGTCATCGTCACCGATGACAATCCGCGCACCGAGGCCCCGGGGCGAATCGCCGCGGACATTCTTTCCGGTGTCCAGACGACGGCGCGGATCGGCATCGAACATGATCGGCGCGCGGCGATCCGTCTGGCACTCGGGCGCTGTGCGCCTCAGGACGTGGTGCTGGTGGCCGGCAAGGGACACGAGGCGTACCAGATTTACGGCCACGAGCGCCGGGCCTTCCGGGATCAGACCGTGGTGCGCGAGGCGCTCGGTCTCGGGGAGGCATGCCCGTGAGCGCGGTGCCGACCCGGACGCTCGCGGCCTTCGCCCGGGCCTGTGGCGGGCGCCTGGAGGGAGCCGACCGCCCGTATAGCGCGGTCTCGAGCGACAGCCGTACGCTGGCCGCCGGCGAGCTGTTCATCGCGCTGCGCGGGGAGCGCTTCGACGGCAACGAGTTCGTGCGCGCGGCACTCGAGGCCGGTGCCGCAGGCGCGCTGGTCTCGCGGGTGCAGCCGCTGGCACTGCCGCAGATCGTGGTCCCCGACACGCTGGCGGCGCTGCAGCGCGCCGCGCGCGCTTGGCGCGAGGGGTTTCAGATCCCGGTGGTGGGAGTCGCCGGCAGCAACGGCAAGACCACCACCAAAGAAATGACCGCGGCGATACTGGCGCAGGCAGGCAGCTGTCTCGCCACCCGCGGCAGCCTGAACAATCACTTCGGCGTGCCGCTGACGCTGTTGCGGCTGCAGGCGGCGCATCGGTCGGCGGTGATCGAGATCGGCGCAAACCACGCCGGGGAGGTGGCGGAGCTGGCCGCCATCGCCCGTCCGACGGTGGGCTTGATCACCAATGCCGGGGCGGAGCACCTGGAAGGCTTCGGCAGCCTCGAAGGCGTCGCGCACGCCGAAGGCGAAATGGTCCAGGGACTGGGCTCGCAGGCA
>JAJYTX010000454.1 GCA_021792815.1 Pseudomonadota bacterium | reverse complement strand
CGAGCACCGGACGCCACTCGATGCGAGCGCCGGGCGGGCCGGCGCTGCGCTCGGGCCGCAGGGACTGATAGTGCGACGCGGCCTGGCTCCAGAAGGCGGACGGCGTGATGCGCGCCTGGCGCAGGTAGTGTTCCGCCGCGGTGGCATTTCTGCGCTGCCAAAGCTCCAGCAGCCGCTCACCGATGAATCGCTCGATCAACTCCCACTGCCCGGTGGCCAGAAAGGTGTGCGCTGCCGCGGTCGCGACGTGGGCTGACCTCAGGGCTTCGTACACACCCTGCCCGGACAGCGGGTCGAGGGCGAGCGCGGCATCTCCGGCGCGAAGCACACCCGGGAGGTGCCGATCCTCGGACAGGGTTGCCGTCGCCGCCCGCGCCACCGGGGCACTGTCCGCTGTCGCACCCGCCAGGAGCGCAGCCATCTGCGGCGCACCGCCGAGAAGCCGCGCCAGATGCTGCGCGAGCCCGGAGCGAAGCGAGGGTTCCGCGCGCGACGAGGTCACCTGAAGCCAGCTCATGCCCCGGCTCGTCGCCAGCCAGCACCATCCCTGCGGGACGGCCTCGATTCGGGTGACCAACCTGCCGGCATGACGGTTGCGAAACCGCTGGCAAACGGAAATCAGCTCAGGACCCCTGCGCACTGTGCGCTGCGCGCGCCGGCCCCGCGCATCGATGACCACGCGGCAGCGCACCTCCCCGTGCTCCGTCCGGACCCGCCAGTCCGTCCCGAGGCGCTCGTAGCCCAGCGAGCGCTCTTTGCGAACGGTGACCCCACTGCCGACGGCGTCGCTGAGCAGCGCCGGGTCGAGCTCGGCGCGATCCACCAGGTACTCCCGGCTTCCGGCGAGCTCGGCACCCGCCCAGAGTCCTACACGCTCACCCGGGCCGCGCACGCGCTCGGCGGCGGCCACCAGGCCATGTTCGCGCAACAGCGCCACAGTGCGTTCCGACATGCCTTCGACGGCCGCATTGCGGCACATCCCGATCAATACCACATCATGGCCGAGCCGGCGCAGACCGCACGCGGTGGCGACGGCGGCGGGGCCGGCACCCAGGACCGCAATTTGCGCACTGGACTTCATTGACGAATCCCGAAGCTCACGCCACAGTGGCCCGGCCGATCATACTACCTGTCGCCGGCGTACTGGCTTCGTGCC
Organism: Pseudomonadota bacterium; assembly: GCA_021792815.1. The sequence goes on along the minus strand of JAJYTX010000454.1, from coordinate 2,136 downwards.
GCAGGCTTTCCGCTACGCCGCCGCCACGCGTCGCAGTGCAACCCGCACCAGGTCCGCTCCCGAGCCGGTCGCGTCCGTCAGATCGATCGACATCGGTGCGATGGTATTCAGGCTCGGCGCGTGCAGGTCCTTCGCGTACGGTGTCGCCCAATGGTCGAATTGACCGACGATGACCAGCGTATCGGGGCGTACGCCCTGAGCGACGATCGCCGGGCCCGAGGTCGTACCCGTCGGAGAGCGCACCTCGACCAGGTCGCCGTCCTCGATACCAAGCCGCTCGGCGGTCGCCGCATTGAGCACCACACCCCGATGGCCGCGGACATTGCGCGCCAGCTCGTCCATCAGCTGGATCATGGCGTTGCCGCCGGCATGGTACTGCATGCTCTTTGTCGTGATCAGCCAGAACGGATAGTCCTCCGGACGGAAGCCGCGATCCACCAGGTCCTGTTCCCAGATCCCGGGGAAATCATGCCATTGCGGCAGCGGGCTGTATTCGGACAGCTGCCGATCCCACCAATGGATGCCGCTGTCATGAAGCCGATGAGCGAGCTCCTGCCCGGAGCGCATCAGCCGTTCCTGGTAGGGCAGCTCGAAGCGCAGCCCGACCTGCTTCAGGGTCGGATAGAGATACCACGAGCCCTGCGGGAACGGCCGGGTCATGAAGCCATGCGTCTTGAACCAGTCGAGATCGTGAATTTCGCTGCCGTCGGTCAATTCCGCGCTTCCGGCCTGGCATACCGCGTTCCAGATTTCGTCCACCGTGTGCACTTCGCCGACCGAGAGCGAGAAGTCCCACGTCTCGCCCTTAAGCCGCACGCCGCACGAGCCGCGGTTGATGGCCGCGTTGTAGGCTTCGATGAGGCCGGTGCGGCGCGCCAGCTCGGTTGCGATCCAGGTGAAGTCGCGCGTTTCCCCGCGCGGCGCCACCGCCGGCTGGCGCAGCGCGAAACCTTCGTGGCGCCAGAACTGCTCGATGTACTTGGTGCGGCCGACACGGATCAGTTGCGTGCTTTCGAGGTCGGTCGCCTCCGGCAGCAGGATGTCCGCCATGTGGTTGGTTTCATCCGGCGTGTAGGCGAAGCAGACCGTGAACGGAAAGGAGGCCATGGTCTCGGCGATCGCCTGCGTGTCCCAGAACGAAATGGCGGGATTGGTGCGGTACGCGATCCAGAGCTCGGGCTTGGTGGCCTGCGGCCAGTTCTGCGCCACGTGGGTCTGAAACAGCCACGCCAGGTGCGTCGGGCCTAGCGACTGGCTCCATGCGCCGTTGCCCCCCGACAGCGGCACCAGCGTCCGATGGCCGTTGCGCACCTGCGGAGTCTTCTGCCAGTGCGCCCGATCGGTCGGGTTGAGCGTGTGCTGCATGAAGCCGTCGTCTCCGGGAACGACGCTCTTGTGCCGGTTGTCGTGGAACTTGTTGATGCGAACCGTCGTTCCGAGGGTGCCGCCCGGCACCTCGAGAGCCCCGACCAGCACGGCGAGCACGGTGCGCGACCAGACGCACTCATAGGCGCCCCAGCCGTTGTTCACCGTCTTGCCGAGAGTCACCGCGACCGGCCTGAAGGGCATCGTCTGCCCATCGACCTCCATCGTCTCTCCGACGCGCGCATGACTCAGGTACTCGTTGGCCACCCTGCGGATCCTGGCGGCCGGCACCTCGCAGATCTCGGCCGCCCACTCCGGTGTGTACTGGCGCATGTGCTCGACGAGATGGGTGAACGCGGTCCGGGCGGGCAGGTCCGCATGGCTCCAGCGCTGCTCATCGGCGCCGATTTCCACGGCCGCAGCCACCTGTACACTGCCCTCGAGCAGGGGCTGTGCACCGTCCGCGTCGTAAGGCACGGCGGCGCCGCGCCGCGTGTCCCACAGAAGGGGCTTCAGAGTCGCCGGATCACGCAGATAGTAGCCGTGCGGTCCCACGAGGTAGGGCGAGGAAGTCGTCTCGGCGAGGAACGCCGTATCGAGCTTCGATCGCGGCTGTTCGTGCAACAGCACGTGGATCATCGCAAACATGAATGCCGGGTCGGTCTTCGGCTTGATCGGAATCCATTCGGCGGACGCGGCGCCGGAAATGGACAGGTGCGGCTCGATCTGCACGCGCTTCGCGCCGCGCGCCCGCGCCGCCGCGTGCCTCGC